>DATLVI010000015.1 GCA_035577545.1 Verrucomicrobiia bacterium | reverse complement strand
TTAACGGAGCTACCAGCAGCCATGACTTCGCCGGCACCGATGGCGATGGCGCGCATGCCCGGTGGAATTTCAAACGCCAGCCCCGGAGTCTGTCCCTCACCCAGGAGGTCGGACGCACGAATTTGTTCCTTGGCCTTGATCCTCACCACCGTGGTGTGTCCGTCCACTTCCTTGGGATTCCGGATGGCACCGTCGATGACAAGGTTCTTCGGGTAACTGGTCGATGTAACCATGTCGCGGGTTAGTTTGGTGCGCGCCGGAATATCCTGCAGCGCGGTAACCACTTCAGTATAATACTTCGCGGACTGCAACTCCTGCTGCCGTTGCATATTCCAAATAAAATAAACGGCGACCATTGCCAAAACGACGGCAATAAAAATGATCCCGCCTGCGCCAGATCTCTTAGCCATTTGAGTCCTCCTTGTTCGACTTTGCGTGCTAAGGCAAGCAGATGCTGTGCCCTGTTGCAAATAATTGCAACATCAAAATTGAGAAAAAACAGGCAACGGGAGAGGCCAGCCAAGGGCGTGGCGGCACGGGGCCTGTTGCGCGAGCCTGCGACCCACAGCATGCGGTGGGTTCCCTGGGTAAGGACCGCAAACGCACTCCGGAGGATAACCCAACCCACAAGGATGAATGCGTACTGATAGATCACAAAAGGGATCCGCGCAGAAATTGGGAGCACAGACGCCAACTCAACAACTTGCGATTTTGGATTGTTTCCTGCATCACGCTTCCCGGCACGCTTTGTTCACTTCCATCCAATAGCACCCTACCGCAGGGCGCGCCTATGCCGAGGCTTTCCCGGCATCCATACTGAGACCCGAAGAGTCGGGCCGTAAAGTCGTAGGGGATGAAGAGGCCTTGGCCTGCTTCATCCCCGTCTGAACATGGTTTTGATACTTTGCCTACTTACGGCAAGTTCGCATTCACTGACGACAAGGTGTTATTGACCTTATTGCCGAGGCCCTTCAGCACCAAAATCGCCACGACGGCGATGAGAGCCAAGATAAGCGCGTATTCGACCAAGCTTTGGCCCTTCCGCGACTTCAGCCCGCGATACATTTTTCGGAGAGTTCTCTTCATCTCGTTCACCTCCTTCATCTGGCTTTCTTCATATTGCTCTAACGATCCTAACCGACTCACGTTTGTGACGGTATGCAATCGCAGATTACGTGCCACCTCCCCCCATTGACCTTCAAAAAACAACGATCAGTGCGTCGTCGCATCCACAACCCACTATGCGTAAGTGCCTTAACTCTCACTACGAATAAATAAGGACGCGGCAAGTGGCCGGTTCATTTTTGCAGCAATCACCATTCTTGCCAAGCCATCTGGACATGTCTGCGAGAAAGTGTCCAGTTTCTGAACACTTTACCAGATCAGTTGCTGTCTGCTTCATTTGCTGGTTCTCGGATCACCCAGCCTCCGTACGTCAAAAATTGATGTGACGGCCCAATCTTGAACACAAAGCGGCATAGATACTCCAGAAGTTGAAGCACATTATGGGTATCCATACTACCGCCGCAGGACATAGAGCTTCGCCCCTGCTTCCACCACCAAAACTACGCCCCGTAAGTCGAAGGTCGACCTATAACCCTCCAGAGAACCACCCGGAGGCACAACAAGGAGAATATCCACCGTCGGAGCCGCTGTTGGCGGAGATCCCGATACCAAAACATTTCGGTACTCGGGCAGATAGTATTTGAATTGGGCGTAACCCCAATAATAATCCTCGGATCCATGGCAGATCACAATGCCATCAGGTGGCCACTTGCCTCGAATAGTCTGGAAGCACTTTGATAAATCCGCGTCGTGCCGGCGGATTTCCTCCGCGGTCAGGGGCAATCCCACCAGTACAGGCATTAGAGGGGTTGGCGACCAGACGAACACAATAATGTTGATGGCTGCCACGATTGCGAGAGCGAGACAATCGGCTCTCGATTTCCGAAACGTGGGCAAGGTCGCCAACTGTTCTGAAAATGCCGCCACCCCCAGGCTGGCCAGTACCGCGAATCCCGGAAAGAAATGGAGGACATGGCCGGGCAGGACGCTGTACATGATCAGGCCGAAAAGGACCATGGGCGTGATCCACAGCACCAGCACGGCAAATTGGGTTTTGTTCGCTCGATAAAAACTCGTACGGACGATCGGTTCTCGGAAAAAAATCCAACGGGTAAATTCTATGACTGAGATAATTCCAGCGCCCAACAAACCGACCCAACACGCACGCCCCATGGAACTTACATCAGTCAACAGCGCGTCCACACCACCGCCGCCCCACACGGTAAGCGGCGCGTCATACTGGTTCTTCAGGTGCACCAAACCGAGGTAGGCACCGATGCCCCCCGCCGATTTCACCATCGGCAGGAACCAGAGCAGGCAAAAGCCGGCTGCTGATGCAGTCCCGCAGAATACCTTGGCGATCCGAGGCTGCGCGGAAGTCCAAAAAGTGTATATCCATAGCGGAATCAACAAGACCGCACTTTGCTGGCGTACACCCCCCACGGCAGCAAACGCTGCCGCCATCGCGAAAGTTTGAAACCACGTCATCTTCCGTTGAATCGCCCGCCAGCACACGAAGACAAAGCTTACAACCAATGCTCCGTCCACGATTGTCGTCAAAGCGATTTCACTTTGAAACCAGCACAATGGGCTGGTCAGTAAAATCAATCCCGTCCCCCGGCCACACCCGCTTCCAAACATGGATGTTGCGAGCAGGTATCCCATCGCCGCCAGCCCGGCCCCGGCGATCACACTCAGCCACACCAAAGCAGCATGCGGTTCGCCGATGAAGAAATTCAACAGCCTGGCCAGAAAAATGTAGAAATAAAAACCGGGTGGGTGTGGCTGGTTTAGCCGAATGTTGTACTCGCTGACCGCCAGTGCGAGTTGGGCGCTGTCCCAATGATAAGCCAGCTGGCTGCGAAATGGGATGCGCAACGCAAGCGCCGTCACGAAGAGCGCCAGGGCCATCCTGTAGTCGCTTCGTGTTAGCAACGCGCCGAGTGTTTCCGTCGATTTGTCCCGGGTCATCGAGTCAGTTTCACCGCCTGCGCGGGAATGAAATAAAGGACGTTCTCAGCTTGCGGCAAAGCTTCAGCATTCGCGAGGGACAGGTATGGGGCAAAGATGTCGACCTTCTCCCCCGGAGGTACCACCAGTACAATGCCCTCCCTGCCGGCCACGTCGAGCTTTGCAACAAAGGTGAGCCGCCCGTCTCGCACCAGCCACATCGGCTCGCCCGGTGGATGCAACGTCGTTCCATCGACCACGAATTGATATTGCTCGTATTCAGGCAGATAAAGTTGGAAGTGTCGAAGGCCGCACAAATAGTACTCTTGCGAGAAACAGACGATGATGCTCTTCGGAGAATAAGTCCGACGGATCGCCCGAGCGATTTGTGACAATTGCGCGTCGTGCTCGGCGATCGCGCGCGCGGTACGAGCCATTCCGAAAAAAAAGCCATCCCACTGTGGCGGCCAGGCGACAAAAGCCACCACATTCCCCGCGCAGATCAAAGCGATCACTACCGCTCTGCGCCATCTTGATCGCAGGCTCGCCACCACTGCCCCTACCAGCACAAACAATCCCGGCAGATAACTCAACACGTGGCCGGGTTGGTTGGTTACCAACACCGTCCCAAAAATCAGCATTGGGACAACCCAAAACGCCAGAACCACCAACCCAAACGCGTGTTCGCGATCCCAGGAGTCTTTCCGCTCAGCAGTCATTCGGAGCGCACGGTGCAGTTGTGCCACAAACGATACCACGGCCCCCAGCATCAAGCCGTTACCACAAAATCCCGTGATGTTTGCCACATTCTTCAGCAGCGCGCCAAAGCCGCCCCCGGGAAAATACGTCGAAGCATTGGAGACCGCATGCAGATGCACAATGTCCAGGTATGTTCTCAGCCCGCCGGACGTGCGCACCATCGGCACGTACCACAGAATTCCAAGTCCGATCGCCACAACCGCCGCTGTCACCAACTTCGCAAGTCTCGCCCTTTCGAATTTCCAAAACGCAAACCCAACCAGCGGCACCAGTGCCGGCACACTCTGCTCACGCACGCCACCAATCAGAGCGAGCAAAGCTCCAACCACAATCGCATCTCGCCATCCGCCCCCGCACTCCATCGCCCGCCAAAGCACCAGCACCACCGTGCAAACCAAAAAACTGTCCATGCAATACGTCAGCGCCACACAGCTATGGAACCACACTTGTGGACTCGTCAGCGCCAACAAGCCCGCCGTCACGCCCGCTTTGCGCCCGAACATTGCCGTCGCCAGAAGATAGACGACCGCCGGCAACAAGCTCCCAAAAACGATGCTAATCCACACCAGGCTCGCATGGGGATCGCCCACCAGGCCGTTCACCAAACGCCCCAGCATGATGTAGAGGAAGTAGCCCGGTGCATGCGGCTGGCTTAACCGTATGTCGTATTCGTTGATCGCCAGCACAAATTGAGCGCTGTCCCAGTGATACGCAAAATGACTGCGGAACGGGATGCGCAACGCCAGACCCACCGCGCAAAGCAACGCAGCCAGAAACCAATCTCGTCCTATGAATCTCCCTGCGCTGCGATTCATCTGATCGCCTCAACCGGTACTTGATATACCGTGCCTTCACTTTCCGGCAGGAGCTTCGCCTCCCGAGTGTCAACGTATCGGGTGTGGTCGTCCAAGGATGTTCCCCGCGGCACGATGAGCGCCAGCACCCGCTTCCCCGTCAACTCGGGTCCGCGAACAAAACCAAGCCGTCCACCGAGCACCCGCATCATCGGCCTGTCTACGGGAGTCAGCATCGCCCGGTCGACCACGAATTGATACTGCTCATACTCTGGCAGATACAATTGCAAGTGTCGCAATCCCAGCGGCAGGTATACCTGTGCGTGACAAATCAAGGTTTCAGATGGGTCCAATCGCGCGCGGATCGCGTGGATGATGCGGGACAGTTCCCGATCATGTTCCTGGATCTTTTGTGCCGTGCGGCCGGTACCGTAGAATGCGCGGTCCCATAACGGCGGCAAAGCCAGGAATGCTGCCGCGTTGATCAGGCATACGGCCGTTACCGTGGTTCCAAAAATCGCCGGCTTCCGCAGTTGACTGGCCGCCACGGCTGCCAGGATGATCCAAGCCGGCAAGTAGCTCAGCACATGTCCGGCTTGGTCCGTGAATGACAGCGTCGTCTGCATGAACATCATCGGCGCAATCCACAAGGCCAGCATCCACAACGCTTCGCTATGCGCGGCGTCCCACCTTCGCTTGCGATTGGTGTCCATTCGCAATCGTACGAAAAGCGCGCTCGCCAATAAAACGACGCACGCTAGTAACCCATTCCAACAGTAAAGGCCCGTAAAAAACAGGTTCCACAAGAGCGCGTTTATCCCGCCTCCGGCCAGCGTGACTGGCGCCCAATAGACTGCGGACAGATGAAATACTTTGGTATAAACCACCCAGCCGCCGGACATCCGGATCATCGGCACCAGCCAGGCCAATGTTCCGACGGCACAAACGCCGAACGCCGCCGCCAGTTTTACCAGACGTCGGCTCTCCGCCTGCCACAACACCCAGACCACCAAGGGGACGAGCCCCGGCGCTGTTTGTTGGCGAACCCCGCCGATCACTGCCAGCAAGCCTCCGATTATCACCGCGTCCGGCCAGCGACATCTGCGTCGTCGTGCCTGCCAGCAACACAATACTAGTAAGCATACCAGTAAACTGTCTGTCGTATACGTCAGCGCCACGCAACTATGAAACCACACCTGCGGGCTCGTCATTGCGAACAACGCGGCGGCCAATCCAACGCGCCGGTCGAACATTTCCACACCCAACATATATAGCAGGGCCACCAGCCCGCTGCCGAACACCACACTCAACCAGACCAGACTCGCATGAGGGTCGCCGATGAAAAAATCCGCCACCCTGCCCAACATCACATAGAGAAAATAGCCGGGCGCGTGAGGCTGGGCCATGGCCACATTGTATTGGCGCACCGCCAGGGTAAACTCCGCGCTGTCCCAGTGATACGCCATCTGGCTCCGAAAAGGTATGCGTAACGCAACAGCCACGGCGAATAGTATGCCTGCCGCTGCCACATCAGCCTTGCGTAGTTCCTGTCCACTCCTACGATCCATATGTTGTTCTGGCGCCTTTTCGCCTTTGAATGCAGTCTACCGGTGATCAACGTGCCGGCGCCGGCGGCAACGGCGGAAAATAGCGTTCATAGTACATCGGGAACTGATAGTACGCCAACTGGCGCTGCCGCCAGGTCTGCAATACCCCTCGCAGCCATCGGGTCAACTCCTGACGTTGCGTGCTCAGATCGTCATTCTCGGCTGGATCAACTTCCAGGTCGAACAAGCTCTCCTCTCGACTCTGGCGATTGTATGTGTATTTCCACCGGCCCATCCACAGTAGCGCGTCAGCGTGAGTCACAGGATTCTCCACGTGAAAGTACAGCCATCGCTGTTCCCGGGGCGGTCGGTTCGCAGCCAGCGCATCGATCCCCTGGAAATTCGGATGCGGTGACAACCCGAGCAACCCCAACACGGTCGGCGCCAGATCGATAAGTTCGAGGGGGTAATCATCGACACGCGGGGCGATCATGCCCGGCGCATAAAGCACGCATGCCGTACGAATCACCGGCTCGATGGGTTCACGTGCGTGAGTGACATACCCGTGCTCGTGAAACGCCTCCCCATGGTCCCCGCTCACAGCAATGATCGTGTGCGACAGTTGGCCGGTGGCGCGCAATGTCTCCACGAGCCGCCCAACTTGACGGTCACACTCATGCAGCGCGTTGTAGTATGCGTTGCGCATCAGCTCGATCTTCGCGACCGGATAATCAAAAAAATTCGCTGAGAAATCAATCGTCGCTGGCTGGAACGGTTTTTCAACATCCGGTGGGAGCTTGTACGGGAAATGCGAACTCTGTAAGTTTATCCCGAGAAAATACGGCACACCGCGCGCCCCCTGCTCGGTAGTCCACGCGATCGCCTTGTCCACGGTTTGCGCATCGGGGAGGTTGTCGAAGGTCAGTTCGCTGTGTGGTGCGACCTTGCCGCGTTCGGGGTCGTAAAACAAATCGAGACGCGGAGTTTCAAGGAAATTGTCCATACCACCCCAGCCCTCGTTTTGCGACGAGATGATCGCGGTGGCATACCCTACAGGCTTCAGGATGTCGTAGAATAACACTTTCGGCCACGGGTCGTTCTGACGAAAATACAAATGTCGTCGGGTACGCAACGGGAACAATGACGAATACAATGCCGTGGTTGAATAATCGGTGTGTGTCGTCTGCGAGTATGCCCGTGTGAATTGTACGCCGCCCCGTGCCAACCCGTTCACCGCAGGCATCACCTCCTGCCCTTGCTGCCACAATCCCACCACGTCGTACCGCATCGCCTCGATGGTAATCAGTATCACGTTCTCGCGATTGGTCACATGGGCCGTGCTGTTCCACACCTCGGCCTGCGCCAAGGGTCGCAACTCGGAGGGTTCGATGCACGGCATGATCCGCCCTTCCAGTGACGAGGATACCCAGCCGACCGCAATCGTGACCGAGGGATGTAGGCCATTGCGGAGTGTATCCAGGCGGCGACCCACGATCGACAGGTTATCGGGTGTATCCCCGGCCCAGAGCAACAATACGCACCCAAATCCCAGGCAATACCACGCAATTCGCCGCGCTCGCCGCAAGGGTGTCGGCCCGCCGACAGACCACTGGCCCCTGGCCAACCAGGGCCCGCTGCCGACAATCGCTACCCCCACGGCAATCAGCATGGCCATCGTAATGAAAAACACGCCATGCTCGGCCTGTCGCGCGTACATCCATAATAAACGGAAGTTGCCGACCGTGAACCGCACTGCATCCCAGTCGAGAAATCGACCGGTTCGCTCATACACGCCCCAGCTTACTCCGTACAACGTGAAACCCACGGCGAGCAGCCCACCCCAAATCACCCGCGTCAAAGGATGCCGCAATCGACTTGCTGCCAACCACATCACCCAGCCCACTGTCATCCAAAACCATGCGGTAAACTCAACCGCCAACCACCGCATCTCGGACGACACATGGTAAATGTTGTCGCTGACACACCCGATCAAGATCAGTTCCGTTGCCCAACCGATCACCATGAGCAACAGCACTCGGGGATTCGGTGCGATTCTTTCCGCGAGCCAACGCCTCCACCCTCCCTCGCCAATATGGAGTGCCGCTTCAGGTTTCGGGTTCACAGGAATCGTTCTAGGGTGCCTTGCAAGGAAAGTCGAGTATGGACGTCTGACCTTCTCCCTGAATGCTGGCGATCAAGCTCGGCTGCAAGGAAGGTGCGGAGCCGATCCTCGTTGAACCCAGAGTTCCCGCCAGAAGAAAGCTCCCAATCCGAAAAGTCCATAGAGCGGGACGTTGCTGACGAGGATGTACAAGAGCGGGTACCGCCAGAGAAATGCCGATTCCGGTGGATCGACACAATTCGCCGCCACCACGAGCAATATCAAACAGACTGATTTTCCCGGCGTGGGCCTCGCCGCAACGCGGATCGCTGCCACCGTCAGCGGAAATATCAGGAAAACAAAATAGTGGCCCTGCACCGTGACCGTTCCGATCAGCATCGCCACGCACAAAAGGCAGAACTCCGCTTCTCGATCTACATGGGTAGCGATACAGACGGCGTAAACCGCGGCAATGACCGCCAGGCCCACGATCGTCCCCACGGACCACCACCACTGCTTTGCTTCAGGAGATGGAAGGAAGCCGTGGTACAGGTACCCAAGATTGGTCACCAATGCTGGCAGCGAGAAATGGAACGTGCGCCCGATTTCCTCCCCAACACCCATGGGTAGACCGTGTTGAAAAAAATCACGCCAGAGTCCGGGTCCCGTCAACGCCATGACGGTAAGAACAAACCCACCGGCTCCTGCCAACCGATACAAACGTGCGCGCAAGCCACCGCCGCCGGACCAGACAAACCACGGCAACAAGACGAAAGGATAGAACTTGAGGATCCCGGCCGCGGAAACCGCCACGCACGCCCAACCGTGTCGGCTGGCGCGCTGTGCCGCGTACGCGGCCAGAACGAGAGCGGCCAACAATAATTGTACCTGCGAGAAGTAAAAATTGTAACTTACGGTCCGCGAGCTGATGGCCAGCGCGACAACAAACAGCCAACCCCTTGAGGACAATTTTCCCCTCAGCAACCAGCGCATCAACCAGAGAATGGCCACCAAACAACCAATTTCCAACGCCACCCAGATGGCGAACGCCACCCTTGGCGGCAGCGCGGCCAGGGGCGTGAACAACCAGAGAAAACTGGGCGGATAACCGGCTACCGGGTATTCCTCGGAAAATCGAAAGCCCAAGGCTTCGCTCATTGGCTTTTGCAAGGTCGTGTAAGGATTCCGCCCCTCCAACAACGTCCGGCTGCCGACATAGTAAAGATTAAAATCGAAGTCAGACCAGCGCGGCGGGAGTATCACGGCCCAAAGGACAACGATCGATGCCATGATCAGGATGGCCCCCACATCCAGCAATCGATTCTGCGCCAATCGTCGCAACCAGTTCATTATTTCATTCACGCGTCGCCTTCCACTAGCAGAGTTGCCGGGGTAGCTCTAGCGCTAACTGCGAGAGTATGGATCTGGTCGCTCCCGTTGGCCTGCCGCCGTCGCCGTTGAATACTTCGCAAGGAAGAAGCAGAATCCCAAGAGCCCGTATAGGGGCACGTAGTTCAACAGGATTCGTCCGATTGGAGACCACCCGAAGAAAAATCCGTTCCATGGGCCTTGAGAATTCATTGCCATCAAGAGCACTGCGAACACAAGCGCCCGTCGCCAGGAAGGTGATTCAACCATTCGCGCTGTGGCCAGTCCAACGGGGAAAATCAATATGACGAAATAGTACCCCCACGCCGTCAACCCACCGGCCAACATTGCGCCGCATAGCACGGAGAATTGCACATCTTCATCCTTTTTGCCCACGGCACAAAACGCGTAGGAGGCAAGGATTGTCGCCAGGCCGATCGAAACACCGATATCCCACCATAACCGGCCGGGCTCGGCCGTCGCGGTCCCCCTTTGCAACACTTGCCCTACATTAATGACGAATGATGGCAGGGTGAAAGTGAAAGTCTGACCCACTGACCAGCTCTTGATGCACGGCATCGCTCTTGCGAAAAAACCCTGCCACCTCGCCACCCCTGTCACGAGCACGATGGCGGCAATACCTGCCAGGAGGGCCACGACGTAGAGTAATCGCTTCCGGACGGGAAATCCGCTTCGCCAAACAAACCACGGCAACAATACCAGGGGATAGATCTTTATCATTCCCACCAGCAGGATCGTCGCGCAGGCCAGCGCGTGCTTGCCATTCTTATGCCACGCGTATGCCGCCAGCAGAAGCGCGGCGATTGTCATCTCCACGTGCGCAAATGCGAAATTCCAATATACAGGTGCCGAAGACAATGCCGCGGCGAAGAAGAACAGCCATGCCCGTTGAGTGAGCCGTCCGTTTAGCAAACGCTTGGTCAACCACAAGATCACAACCAAACTGCCCGACTCCACCGCAACCCAAACCCAAAAAGCAGGTCGCGGTGGCAGTAGCGTCAAGGGAGCGAACACCCAGAGCAATAACGGTGGATTCGTACCGACCGGAATCCGTTCTGAATACTCGAATCCATACTTCCGTGATTCTTCCGCAAGGGGTGTCCGATAAGGGTCACGACCCTCCTGGATCATTCGACTGGGCATGTAATAGTTGTTGAAGTCGAAAGAGAAAATGCGCATCGGCAACATCTGCGCGATCCACGCCACATGCAGCACGGCAATCAACAGAACTGCAGCATCGAATACGGGACTTCGCAATATCCGATTCCATCCACTCATCGTTCGTATCTCATCTCCTCCCTCCACTACCAGACTTAAATGGGCAATCCGAGGCAAAATGCCACCGTAGTTCGGCGTTGAACATTGCTGTGGCGCTTCGTAAGCTGCGCGCCATGGCTGTGAACGCAGACCCCACAGACAACGAGCTTCGCCCGCAACCAAACCCCGATCCATCTCCACCGGGTGGCGTGTTGCCCTGGCTGACACCATCGCTCACCCAGTGGTTGTGGTTGATCATTCTACTGATCCTGCTCGCACAACCGTGGCGCACCATGATGGTCTCCAGCGACGGCGATGCCTGCCTGCATTGGCGCGTCGGCGAATACATGCTGGAGACCGGTCATATTGTCCGCGCGGATGTTTTCTCACACACACGCTTCGGTCAGCCTGTCGTTTCGAAGGAATGGCTGGCAGAACTCATCTTCGCCGTGGCGGGACGGTGGAAGGGATTGTATGGACTGGTCGTAGTCGCCGCACTGTTGATCGCGACGACATTCGCCCTGCTCCACCGCCAATTGGTGCGCGAAACCGGCAACCACGCGGTGGCGATCTTCGTGGCGTTGCTGGCCGCCTGGGCGGCTTGCACACACTGGCTGGCGCGACCGCACGTATTCAGTTTTCTCCTCGCGGTCCTTTGGGGTGATGCGCTCCGCCGGTTCGACCGGGATGAGTCAGCCTGCCGACTCCTTGTTACTCTCGGCGTCCTAACAGTCCTCTGGGTCAATCTACACGGCGGCTATCTCGCCGGCTTCATTGTGCTGGGAATCTACTGGGTCGGCACGACAATCGAACTATTCCTGGTACGAATGGACCACACCCGTTGGGGCGCCGCGCGACGGAAACTTAACGTGTTGACGAGCACTGTGGCGTTATGCGGGGTGGTTTCGCTGCTCAATCCGAGCGGCTACAATCTCCATCTCCATAATCTTCTTTTTCTCCGCTCGGACTACCTGACGAGCTGGCTGGCAGAATACGCCTCTCCCAACTTCCACGAAATCGATTCGCGCGGGCTTCTGGCCTGGCTGGCAGTCACCTTTTTGACACTGGCGCTGGTCCGGCCCCGGTTGTCCCCAACAGCCGGGCTGATGTTGATCGTCTGGACATACCTGGGGCTGTACGCGGCACGTAACATCCCGTTATTGGCGATTTTTGTGGCGCCAATTCTCGCCACCGCGCTCGCCGATGCGTCACCACCGCGGGTGCGACGATTGTCGGATCGGCTGCGCGAGACGTATAGTATGTCACGCGGCTGGCTGCTCGTTGGGGTGGCCGCAATTGCGGCCATTGTGGCGTGGCCGCGCCCAACGGAGATGCCGCCGAAAAAGTGGCCGGTCGCCGCAGTCGAGTACATCCAGCAACACCCCGATCAGTTCCAGGGCAATATGTTCAACCACTACGTCTGGGGCGGATATTTATTGCACGCGTTGCCGGAACATCTCGTGTTTGTGGATGGCCGCACGGACTTTTACGGGGAATCATTAATCCGTCAGTACAATGATACTTCCGCGCTGCAAACCAACTGGTTGCAGGCACTCGAGCAATACCACGTGAGTTGGACGTTGCTGCCCACCGAGCATCGCCTGAATCTTGCGCTCGCCCTTCTCCCGGGTTGGCAATGCGTTTACTCCAATGAAGTGGCAGCCGTTTTCCGCAAAGAACTGTGAAGGACGCCTCGCCCCATGCCGACGCCCGCGCCCACGGGTGGCTCCCGTCGCTGAGCGCGACGATCTGGATTACGCTCTTTCTTGGGTTGAGCCTGACCAATGCCCGCGTCGTGCTCATCAGCGCGGACAGCGACACCGCACTCCATCGCCGGCTCGGCGAGTGGATGATCCAACACCATGCCATCCTGCATCACGATCTTCTCTTGCATACGTTCCACGAAACTGCTGTGGCAAAGGAATGGCTCAGTGAAGTCCTGTTCGCCGCCGCCGCTCGTTGGTTCGGATGGAATGGCTTCGTGCTCATCGCCGCCCTTGTCATTGCCACCATCTTCTGGCTGCTCCATCGTCAGTTGATGGCGGAGGGTAGTGACGCGCTGCTCGCGACAGGCCTTGTACTTGTGGCCATGCTTGCTTGCTCAATGCATTGGCTGGCGCGACCCCATATCTTCACACACCTGCTGACCCTCATATTTGCCTGGCAATTACGCTGGTACCAACGAGGACGGGTGTCAACGCGACAATTATTCCTGTTCTTGCCGCCCCTCATGGCATTGTGGACAAACTTGCATGGCGCGTTCATATCGGGGTTGGTGCTGATTGGTATGTACGCCCTCGGCAGCGCCATCACCGCTCGCTCCCAGCCGCTCTTGCGGAAGAGAGCACGGATCTTTACAATCCTCCTCCTCACGTGCGGCGCCGCCTCGCTACTTAACCCCAATGGTTGGGGTTTGCATTTGTATGTCTTGGGCTTCCTGAAATTGTCCGAGCTCTCCACGGTCACAACGGAATTTACTTCGCCCGATTTCCATACCGCCGGCATGCAGGGATTCCTGTTGTTCCTCTTCCTGCTGGGGGCCGCACTGCTGATTATCCGCCCTAAATTCGACGCGACGGACGTGCTGGTGGTGGGCGGTTGGGGTTATCTGACGCTGCTCGCTGCGCGCAACGTTCCCCTCTTCATATTCATAGTGACACCATTACTGGCGCAGTGGATAAACGAATTCCTGCTCTCCAATGAAAGCTCCCGGTGGTGTCGTTTGTATCGCGGTTGGGCGGCGGGGATAATCTCCAGGGACGGTCCCACCAGTACGGCCATCATCATCGCCGCGGTCGTTTGCGTGACGCTGGTCATGGCTAAACCCACCCTTGCCGGCGGCGGGCCTGTGCTCGTGACTGATTTCCCCCCGGATCGTTATCCGGTGGAGGCAGTGGACTGGTTACGTGCGCACCCGGACGTTGTCCGCGGTGAAATGTTCAACCTCTTCCTTTGGGGCGGCTACCTCGAATATTCACTTCCAAAGTATAAAACGTTCATCGACAGCCGTAATGATTTCTACGGGTTGGGTCTGGTACGGGAATTCCATACCGCGAGCGACCCCAAACCGGGTTGGGACGCGGTGTTCGCCAAGTACCATGTTGATTGGACGATCTTACCGGTCCAACATCCGTTGAATCAGGTCCTGCAGCTTCGCCAGGATTGGCAGTTGGTTTTCTCGAACAGCCACACGTTGGTTTATTCGCGACGGCCATGACAACCACTTCGTCTCATGCAGAAACAGTTTCGCCGTACCGGTGGTGGCTGCCGTCGCTCACCCAATTCCTCTGGATTGTATTCTTCCTGGCGATTCTCCTGACCGATTGGCGGCAGATGCTTATCAACGCCGACGGTGACCCGTGCTGGCACTGGCAGACGGGTCGTTGGATGATCGAACATCACGCCATCATGCGTACCGACCTGTTCTCCCACACCCGACCCGGTGCGCCGTTCGTCACGAAAGAATGGCTCAGCGAAGTACTCTTTGCGGCAGCGGGAAACCGACTGGGCTGGAATGGAGTGGTGCTGGTCGCGGCGCTGGTCATTGCGACCACGCTGGCGCTGCTGCACCGGCAATTGCTGGCCGAGGGAAGTGACACGCTGCTCTCGACGGCGCTGGTGGTGCTGGCGGCGTGGGCCTGCTCGATACACTGGTTGGCGCGTCCGCATTTGTTCACGCTCTTGTTCGTGGTCGTCTTCGGGTGGCAACTGCGGTGGTTCGATCAGGAACGCGTGAGCCGTCGGCAGCTTTTCCTTGGGCTGGTCCCCCTGATGGTATTGTGGACGAACCTCCACGGCGGATTTCTCGCGGGGCTCACCCTTATCGTAATCCATTTCGTCGGCAACATACTGCGCGCGGTGATCGGTGATGCGTCCTCTCGACACGTGCTACGCAGGCGGATAACCACCTTGGGAATTCTGGGTGTGACTTGCGCGCTCGCAACGCTCCTGAATCCGAACGGGTGGAAACTCCATCAGCACCTCCTGGGCTTCCTGTGGAACCCCTCGCAATCGTATTTCACGAGCGAGTGGAACTCCGCCAATTTCCACTTCGGGGGGATGCGCGGCTTCGCGCTGCAATTGTTGGTCCTCGGATTCATCCTGGTCGTCGTCCGCCGGCCCTGGGCGACTACCGATCTGCTCCTCATGGCATTCTGGTTGTACTCGGCGCTGAACGCCATGCGTAACGTGCCAATCTTCGCATTGATCGCCACGCCAATTGTCGCCGAGCACCTGTCCGCCGCGTGGCAAAGCGTGCGGGACTCGCCATGGAGTCGCAGGTTCCGCAGGGTTTCGAATGACGTGGGTGCGCTGAATCATGCCGCAGGTGGCAACGGTCTGGTGGCCGTCGTCATCGCGGCCATGCTGCTCATCCTGGCGAAGCCAATGACGGTCGGCGGGCGCCCAATTATGGAGACGGAGATTTGGCCGAACCGGTTTCCGGTCGCAACGGTGGATTACCTGCGGTCGCATCCAGAGACCGTCCTCGGCGAGATGTTCAACGAGGACGGCTGGGGTGGTTATCTCATCCTCTATCTGCCGGAACGCAAGGTATTCATGGACGGCCGTGACGATTTTTATGACCAAGCGTTGCTCCACGATTTCACCGATGTCTCCCATCTGACTCCCGCTTGGGAGAAGGTGCTCGAAAAACATCACGTCAGGTGGACGATCCTGCCCGCGCAACATCCGCTGAATCGCATTTTGGAACTACGACCGGATTGGCAGTTGACTTTCTCGAACCAGGTTGCGCTTGTGTTCTCGCGCGCGTCATCATGATGGACAACACCGCCATTGCCCCGGAACTCCCGCAACGCAGTCGGTGGTTGCCAACCATCGGCTTGACGCTGTGGCTGATCTTCATGCTGGGCCTGTCGCTGTCGCAATGGCGGCTGGTCATGATCAACGCGGACGGTGACCCATCCCTGCATTGGCGGCTGGGCCAATGGATGATCGAGCACCGCTCTGTGATTCACGCCGATGTCTTCTCCCACACGCGCCCTGGCAGGACCGTCGTAACGATGGAGTGGCTGACCGAAGTGGCTTTCGCCGCGGCAGGTGACGCACTCGGCTGGAACGGCATCGTGTTGTTGGCAGCGACATTTATCGCTACCAGTCTGTGGATGTTGTATCGCCAACTCTTGTCTGAAGGTAACGACCTCCTGCTTTCGACCGGATTGACCCTGCTGGCAGCCATGACATGCTCCATGCACTGGCTGGCGCGACCGCATGTGATTTCATTCGCTTTTCTGACTTTTTGGGCCTGGCAACTCCGCGCTTTTGAACAGGGCCGCCTGCCACCACGTCGATTGTTCGTGTTGCTCGTTCCCCTGACCGCGCTGTGGGTCAATCTCCATGCGGGTTTTCTCACGGGTTTGATGCTGATCGGTGTTTATTTCGTCGGTGCGGCTGCGGAATTGCGCGACCATGACATCGGGCAGCGCATGATCGCCCGGCGGCGGATGGCAACTCTCGCGCTGTTGGGAGCCAGTTGCCTCGTGGCTTCCCTCGTCAATCCCAACGGCTGGAGGTTGCATGCCTATATCCTCGATTTCCTGCAACATCCGAAACTGGTCAGCTTGGTGAACGAATTTCGTTCACCTGATTTTCACTCGAACGGCACACGGGGATTCTTGCTCATGTTGTTTGTGCTCGCATTCACACTGATTACAGCGCGATCGCGTCTCAGTCGGACTGAAATTCTCCTGGTCGGCTGGGCCGGATGCCTTGCGTTGCGTTGGGTTCGCAACATGCCGGTTTTCGCCATCGTGGCGACACCGATCCTGGCACAGCACCTGACACTCTGGCTACGTGGACGCTGCGATTCCGTACTCTTAACGCTCTACCGAAAGGTCTGCGAGAATGTGAGCCAAATCGACAAGCGTGCGGATGGCCGTTGGCTGGCCGGGATCGCATCGGTGATGCTGCTCTTGGTGGTCGCCAAACCACGGGTGGTGGGTGGCGAACCAATCTTGGCCACGGAATTACTGACGAATCGATTTCCAGTAGCCGCCGTGAGATTCCTGCAGCAGAACCCCTCGCCAGTGCATGGCGAAATGTTTAACAACTATGGCTGGGGAGGTTACCTCATGCTGGCACTGCCCGAACGCAAGATATTCGTGGACGGACGCAACGATTTTTACGGGCCGGAACTCATCCAGGATTTCGACACGGTGAACCGGGTTCATCCCGGCTGGGAAGATGTCTTGCGAAAGTACAAAGTCGACTGGACGGTCCTCCCTCGCGCGCACCCGCTGAACGAACTATTGGCGCTGCGCAAGAATTGGAGCCTGTCGTATACGGATGACGTCACGGCTGTTTATTCCTGCCGGCCTGAGTGAGTCGCGCTCAGCGAATTGCGTCGGGGTCGATCTGGTATTTTTTCAACTTGGCGTAGAGCGTCGTGCGGCTGATCTGGAGGGTCTCGGCGGTGCGCTTGATATTGCCGGAGTGTTGGCGGAGCGCGTTGATGAGGATTTGTTTCTCGGGTTCGCCCAGTTGGTCGGACAGCGCGGCCGACTGCGATCCCAACACCAGCTTGGATTCCGTAATGCGCCTGGGTAGATCGCTGGCGTCGATAAGCGAGGACTTGGCAAGCACTACCGCCTGCAGGACCACGTTTTCCAACTCGCGCACGTTACCGGACCAGTTGTACCGGCACAACACATCGATGGCGGCGTCGGTGAAGCCGCGCAAATCCTTGCCGTTCTGCCGGGAAAATCGTCGCAGAAATTCCATCGCCAGCAGCGGGATGTCCACCGTGCGCTCGCGCAGTGGTGGTAACTCGATCTGGACGACATTGAGCCGATGATAGAGGTCCTCGCGAAAAATCCCCTCGGCCACGCACGTTTCCAGCGGACGATTCGTTGCTGCAATGATGCGCACATCCACGGAAATCGATTTGGAACCGCCCACCCGTTCGAACGTGCGTGTTTGCAGCACACGCAGCAGTTTCGCTTGCACATTGAGATTGATGGTGGCGACTTCGTCGAGGAAGAGAGTTCCCGTGTTGGCCCGCTCGAAACGGCCGACATGACGGTCCACCGCGCCCGTAAAAGCCCCTTTTTCGTGACCGAACAACTCGCTTTCCAAAAGCTCGCGGGCCAGCGCGGTGCAATCCAGCGTGACAAATGGCTTACCATGGCGCCCGCTCGCCTCGTGAATGGCTCGTGCCACGAGTTCCTTGCCGGTTCCAGTTTCCCCGTGGACCAGTACGTTGGCATAGGAATCCGCGATGGTTTGGATCAACTCGAAGATATCGCGCATCTGCTGGTTTTGGCTGATGATCCCGTAGAAGCCCTGCACTGGCGCGGCAAGCAGCCCGCGGGTTCGTGGATCCACGACGGACGTTCGTACCAGCGTCCCGATTTCCCGTACTACCCGCCCGACGCATCCCCGGAGTGTCGTCAGCGCCCCCGGATCCTCGGACTTTTGTAGGTAATCAAAGATTCCAAGCTTGGTCGCCTGAACTGCCTGTTCCACCGTCGCCTTGGCAGTGTGGACGATGACCGTGGTTTCCGGGAAAACCTGGCGCACCTGCTCCAGAAACGCCGTGCCGTCTGTTCCCGGCATGTTGATTTCGGCAATGATGATGTCAATGCTCCGTGCATCCAGTAGCAGCATCGCATCCGCGACCGAATTCGCCGAAAACATCTCACATTCATCCTGAATGAGGAGTTCTGACAGCTTGAGAGTCCAGTAAGCGTCTTGGTCAACTATCAGTATTTTCGCTCTTGGCATGTCCAGCACAACTCCCGACATGTAAACTTATCAGGCCAATACTTTGGCTTGGAACTACCGCAGCCGCAGCGGCATTCACATCATGTTAAGCACCTTCCAAGCCAAGCAATAAGAGGCAAAGCTCGCTTTTAGGTGTGTAAAGTGGACATGTTCATACCCACCGGTAGGCTGTTTGTCAACGTTCGATAGCCAACGGTAACCCGTAAGCTAAACGGCGCTTACATGGCAGGAATTTCGAACTGAACATGTTCGGGAGAGGCAGTCTGCTGATCCTCTGTAACCCAGTCCTGCGACTGTTCAATTTGGTCAATCACCTTTGAACCAAAGTTGGTTGAAGAATCATGTTGTGGGCCTCCTGAAAGCCAAAACGCGTGGACATGTAATTGGCCTGGAGAGCATTAGGCAAGCAGATCGCTACATTCCCATGATTTCGTAACCACAATCCACGTAGACTACCTGTCCCGTCGTCGCCGTTGACATATCACTTGCCAAAAATAACCCTGTAGTTCCAAGTTCTTTCGGATCAAGGTTTCTCTTCAGGGGCGCCCGCTCCTCATAGTGTTTGAGCATTTGCGTGAAGCCCGAAATACCGCGCGCAGCCAGCGTGTTGACCGGGCCCGCGCTGATCGCGTTCACCCGAATCTTCTTTGGTCCCAAATCATAGGCGAGATAGCGAACAGAGGCCTCCAACGAGGCCTTGGCTACACCCATCACATTATAATGCGGCACCACCTTGACCGAACCATGGTACGTCATCGCCAGGATCGACCCGCCTTCCGTCATCAACGGTGCCGCGCCTCGCGCCATCGCCACCAGCGAGTAAGCGCTGACGTCATGCGCGACCCGAAAAGCTTCGCGCGAAGTATCAAGGAATTGGCCCTCCAACGCTTCTTTGGGCGCAAAGGCCACTGAGTGCAGCAAAATATGGAGCTTTCCAAAATCCTTCCCAACCTGCTCGAAAACCCGCGCGATGTCCTCATCGCGAGTCACGTCACAGGGATACATCGGCGTCTCCTGCCCAAAACTGGACGCCAACTCCTCGACATTCTCCTTCAGCCGCTCACCCTGGTAGGTAAACGCCAGCTTCGCACCCGCGTCATGCCACGCCTGCGCGATGGCCCACGCGATCGAGCGCTTGTTCGCCACTCCAAAAACGATTCCGAATTTCCCCTCCAAAGAAGTCACGTTGGGTTGCATGTCCAAAGATACTTAAGAAACACAGGGCAACAATCAAGCTCCATTGTTTCGCCTCGCCGTCACAAAACACGCAGTCGCCGCGATAACGGAACATCCCGCTATGATAATGGCCACCGATCCGGGAGGTTTCAGCTCGTCACACAAGTGCCACCACTTCATCACCAGGACGCCAGCCGTTCCATTGTACATTTGCACATCGCGCGAGAAGCTTTTTGAATCCGCCGGTGCCAGCGAACCATCCTGCCAGCTTCCGTCCGCATTGGCGTCCTGCCCCATCGACCGATTCTGTCCCATCGCATAAACAACGCAGGCCCCGACCATCCCGAGGACCAGCACGATGACCCCGACCGCGTTGAGCGTCGCGCCGCGCTTCGCTGACGAACTCCGCGTTGCCGTTGCGTCATTCACATCAGCGCCCGCAACACCACCCGCGCCGGCGCGCCGTCCGCGCCCTTCAGTTTCACCGGTAGCGCGATCAACTCATAATCTCCCGCGGGAACTTCCGACAAATTCAAACTTTCCACGATCACAACGTTCGCTCCCAGCAATGTGTCGTGAACCGCATGGTCCTTATTGCCGTACCCTTCTACCGACAGATAATCGACACCAACCAACTTCACGCCCCGCGCGACCAAATACGCTGCCCCATCCGCGGACAACGCCGTAAACCCCTTGTCGAATTCCCGGTCGTCCTGCGCCCAATGCCGCGAGTTCCGCGTCTTGAACAACGCCCGCGTCACGCCTCGCAAATCGCACTTCTCCAGAGCCGCCGTCGTGATGCCGCCCGTAACATCCGTCAAATCAAAGACGCGGCATGGGCCGATGAGCGTTTCCAGGGAAAGTTGATCGACACCCGTGCCGTTCGCAAAAAAATGAAATGGCGCATCAACATGCGTCCCCGTGTGCGCGCCCATGTCGAGATGCGAGACGTTGGCGGCATTACCCCGGCTAATGCTGCTGGCCAGGCTGCTCGAAAATTTTGGATCACCGGGCCACGTCGGCATCCCCTCATAGACCAACACGCTGATGTCGTAAATCTTCGTCATCGCCCGAAGTTAATCCCTCACCGCACGTAGGTATCGTACGCGCGCAGTACTTCGCTCACGCTCCATGCCTGCGCGAAACACCCGACCGGGCGATGCGGTGAGTTGCCGTCAAAAATCTCCGAGATGCTTCCCAACCCGGCTTCCTGCAAATGGTCGAGCAGCGGCTGGATAATCCGGGCGATTTCCTTGCGCTGCGTCTTGCCCGTGCCGTTGACTTTCGCATACGCGTCGCAGTACGGCCCGATGAGCCACGCCCAAACCGTCCCCTGATGATACGCGCAATCGCGTTGCCACTGGTTGCCCGTGTACTTCGGGCAATACTTGTCGCTCTTCGGCGTCAACGACCGCAGCCCATACGGCGTCAGCAACTGCTCCGTCACGACGTCGAGCACCGCCTTCTGCTGCGTCTTGTCCAGCGGCGAATACGGCAGGCTCACGGCGAAGATTTGGTTGGGCCGCACGCTCGGGTCGCGAAAGTCACCCTGGATCACGTCGTAAAGATAATTGCCCTCACGGAACCAAAACGCCTTGACGAAATTGCCCGCGACCTGGTCGGCGAGTTTGCGCAGGACCACCGCGGCATGGATGTTCCGCGCCAGTTTCTCCTCCATCTCGGCCAGCATGAGCAGCGCATTCAACCACAGCGCGTTGATCTCAACCGGCTTGCCGTGGCGCGGCGTCGGCACGTAACCGTCCACCTTCACATCCATCCACGTCAACTGCGAGCCGAGCGTACCCGCCGTGATCAGGCCGTCGTCGTCCGCGCGAATATCGTAGCGCGTGCCTTCCTTGTAATATTTCACCACCTCCGCCAGCGCCGGCAACAACTGCCGGGTCCCCTCGTCGTCGCCGCTCGCTTTCCAGTACTTCCAACTCGAAACCACAAACCAGAGCGACGCGTCCACGGTGTTGTACTGCGGCTCCTCGCCCGCGTCCGGGAACACATTCGGGATCATTCCCCGGTCGCAGTACTGGGCGAAGGTCAGCAAAATCTTGCGCGCGACGTCGTACCGTTGGGGCGTCAACGTGAGCCCCGGCAAAGCAATCATCGTGTCGCGGCCCCAATCCGTGAACCACGGATAACCGGCCAGCACCGTCAGGTTGTCTTTCCCCCGCCGTGCAATGAACGAATTCGCCGCAATGACCAGCGGCTGCCGCCACGCATCGCCCACCTGCTCGAATTCCTTGCGGCGTTGTCGCTCGCTCGCGACGAGATCTTCCGCGTTGACCGCGTTCTTCTTGTCCGTCGAAACGACGAGGTAGACGGTCTGTCCCTCGGTCAGCCGGTACGACAGCTCAAACGGCGTGAACAAATCTTCCTGGAAATCCAGGCCGCGCTCTTGCTCTACCGGATACGTGAAATCCATGTACCAATCCGACTTCGTGTCCACCGCGTCGGGCTTCGCATAGAAATAAAGCCGCGGCAGATTAGCGTACGGCTGCACCGAAAGCGTGCCGTTGGTGCGCTCGACCGCCAGGTTGACCTTCTCATCGCGCTTGGCAAGCGCACTATAGTCGCGAAACGCCAGCAACGGCCGCAGCTTCAGGTCGATCGGCGTGCGCGACCGCAAATTGCGATAGCTGACCACCACCGTGTTCTCCCCGTGCACGAGAAATAGGCTCTTCTCGATTTCAAAATCGTGGTCCGCATACCGAAACGTCGGCCACGGACGCAACCGAAACTCCATCTGGACATTGAATCCGTGGGGGAAAATCGTGCCGGGGTAAAGGTTCGTGGATATCGAGGACTCGTGTCCGCCGATCAACACGCGCTCCTCGAATTTCGCGAGCAACACGTGCCGTTCCACCGGCGGCCGCTGCGACGCAATCAAAAGCCCGTGCTGCCGCCGCGTATTGGCGCCGATGATTGTGGAAGAAGCGAACCCGCCAAGGCCGTTGGTTTCCAACCACTCCTTGCCGAGCGCATTCTTAAGATTCTGGCACTCAGACTGATCGAAGATCGTTTTCATGCTGCCGTTCGCCTACCGCAGCCGTGTAACGCCGAACGCAGTGTAACCCCTTCCCCGCGCCGCGAAAAGCAAATTCAAGTCGCCCCTCCGCCACGCCGCCAAATATCGGCCCTGTAGCCGCGTCGTAAGGCGCGGATAAAATTAAGCCGCATTCCATCTCTCCTGTAGCCGCGGGCGCTGACCGCGGTTCGCGACGTAGCATCATCTTCGTCAGCCCCCTACTGAATGTGGGTTCGTTTTCATCAAATCTATGCTTTCAGCCTTCAATTACCCCCTGAAATTGGGTTCGTTTTCCAAAACGAACCCATTTGCAAACGTGACTGCAAGCAGCATAAGTCCCTGTATCTAAAATCGATAGAACATAAACTACGCAAAAATAAATTGGGTTCGTTTCGCAGAAACGTATGGGGGGTCTCTTTGCTCCGCCCGGAACTTGCATTTCGTAGCATTAACTCAATAGGAACCGTCCCCCCAATGTGGCCAGTCAAACAATCCATGTTCAGCATCATACCACTATCGGAATCCGATGTACAGAAGAAAGCGGAGTGCAGCACTGGCTGCACGACACGCGGCGATGTTGTTTTCGCCGCAACCGTCTCCTCGCCGGTTTTGTGTGAGCCCCCATAAATCCTCGTTTTCCTCGCCTCCCTTCTGTAATTTCAACCCACCGGCTCAATCATGCTAACAATCCGCCGCTACCAATCATCCGACCACCCCGCCGTGTGGGACTTGCACAAAACAGCCCTGCTCGCCGCCGGCGCTTACATTCACGACAGCCCTTTTGACGTCGATCTGGGTCAGATCGAAGCTGTCTACCTGAACAACGGCGGCGAATTTCTCGTCGGCACCATCGAAGACCGAGTCGTCGCGATGGGCGCCCTCCGCCGAACCGATCCGGATCGAGCCGAAATCAAACGCATGCGCGTCCACACCGACTTTCAAAGACAAGGATTCGGACAGGCAATCTACACGGCCCTGGAGAAACGCGCCCGAGAACTGGGCTACTCCGTCTTGCACCTCGACACCGCCGTCGTCCTCGTAGGCGCCCAACATTTCTACACCAAAAACGGCTACCAGGAAGTCCGCCGCGGCAAACTCGGCATCGTCGACTGCATTTTTTACGAGAAGCGGATAGGCAGCGACAAAGGCCATTAAAGCGGGTTGAAGATTCAGACAGTCGGCTCGTTTGGCTTGCGAAATGGGCGGATCGGCGGGAGAATTTGGAAACCTTACCAATGCCCTTGAGTTGTTGAGGGTGAAAGGCTACCATTCAGTATGGCAATGAGAAGGTCAGTTCCGCCCGGAATACTTGCTCTCGCCATCAGCGCAGCATTGATCGGGCTGTTCTTGGTTTTTATGTCAATTCTTCAGTTCACAATTCATCCTGTGGACTGGCAAGCCTTTGCGGTTCTCTTGACCATTGGATTACTTGACGTAATTGCGTCCCTAGACTTCTTTCGCCTCAGGAAGTGGGCGTGGTGGTGGGCTACCCTCAACTTCTTATTTTGGGGGTCTACAATGGCATACGGAGGGATCGTCGGGCTTGCCCATCTCCGAGAAACCGGCGATTGCTGCGGATGGGATAAGAAAACAGGGGGCATGGCCATATCTTTCCTGCTTTGGCCATTTCTCTGCTACTATCTTCTTCGACCTCGAACCCGCAGTCTCTTCGGCATCGGTCGGGCTGCCGGATCGCAGTAAGCCTACTAATGGTAGTGGACGTGCCTTGCCGAGTCGTTGGCAACAACAAAAATCCATGCCATTTACGGGCTGTTTCTTGAGTTATTCACATTTAAGCGGGTTCGGATCACTGGACATTGATTCCTACCCGCATGCGCGCGTACCACCTGATTGTCGTTAAAAACCAGTTTTGTGATGAGTTCAGTTCAGCAATTCCACCCCTTCCGTGAACTTTTCGGGTTCGACTTGCAACTACTAGGATACAGGAGACAATCCTACGAACGTGCAATCCGAGCCAGGTTCGATTGAACAGTTGTACCAGCAGCATTCAGGCGAGCTGTATAGCTACCTCGCCCGACGTTGTCCCGACACCGCGACGGCCGGTGACCTCTTGCAGGAAACGTTCCTGCAGGTCGTCCGCCAGACGGATCAACTGTCGGCGGTGACCATGCCCCGCGCCTGGCTCTTCGGCATAGCCCGTCACATGCTCGCGCGACACTACCGCCGACAACGCGATCCGCTGCCCGTCGCCCAAACGTGGTACGAGTCCGCGCCCGAACCCGCCGCCAAAGACGACCGTCTCGCCGCCATGCGCGAAGCCATTCACACTCTCCCCGCCGAATTGCGCGACACACTGGAATTGCGGCTCGAACAGGAATTGTCCTACGAAGAAATCGCCCACGTGCTGGACATCCCCATCGGGACCGTCCGCTCGCGCCTGCACAACGCCGTGCGCCAGTTGCGCGGCACGATGACCAAGCCGGAGGAAACAAATTCATGAAACCCGATATTTTGGAACGCCTGTTGATGGACCGCGCGCTCGGACGCCTCGACCCCGACGCGGAGGTGTTGTTGGCCGATTATCTCGCCAACGATCCCGCCGCGGCAACACAGGCCCGCGAATTACAAGAAACTGTTCGCCTCGCCACCGAGGTCATGCGCCGCCCTGCGCCGGTTGTCGAGATGCCCACCCAGATTCATCAGCTTGTCTGGCGGCACCGCACCGAACGGGTATTGGCCCTCGCGGCATCGTTCATCATCGGCGTGGGCCTCACCGCACTGCTGATTCACACAACCTCTCTTCCAGAAAAGGTCGCCGTCGTGCATCCACCAACGATCGCGAAGATCCAACCAGCTCTCGTGAAGAGCAAGATCGAATCGCTTCCCTTCTGGTCCAATCAGCGGATCTACCTGTTGGCCTCCGCCGCCGCCAACTCGAAGGAAAAAGTACAATGACCATCGCCGAAATGTTCCACTGGAGGGCCACGCTCCGTCGTGGCCGCATGAAACAAACGGACGCGACGAAGCGCGTCCCTCCAAACGGCATCCGGTTTCTAAGCTGCGTAGCCGGCAGCCTGTTGTTACTGACCGCCGGCTGCGACCTGCATGACTTCATCCATTGGACTCCCGACGGCCAGCACGCGTTCGTGCAGGGCAACGACGGCACCTGGTTGATCGACGGTTCCGGCACCATTCTCGGCCCAGCAACCGACGCCCGCGCCTGGTTGCCAGATTCCCATCACGTCATCGCCGTCCGCGCCGTCAAACCCAAAACCTGGGACGAGTACGCGCAGTTGCTGGACACCAATAATATCGACCGCGTGACCGAAGCCGCCGACCATTTGGTGAACACGATCAAAAACTATCACGACGACTGGAGCAAGTTCTCGGAATCCGTGCCGTACAAAAAATGGGAAAAAATAGAGATCGGCGACACCTACAACGGAGCATGGTTGCTCCAGTCCGTGACCTTCTATCTCCGACAAATCAATCCGCAGGCCATCGCTCCCGTCCTCGACGCGATGCCGGCGGATGAGAAAGCCAAAATCGACGATCTCACTCCCGATATCCACGAGATCATCATCCGCAATGTCCTGCCCTCTGAACCACCGGCCGATCAATTGCTCGCCCGTTTCCCGTTCTCGATTCTGTGGGCGAGCCCCTCCACGAACGGACAGGTGATTGCATTTACCGCGGAAACACCGGGGCGCCCGTCCCTCTACGTCATCCCGGGCTCCGCCGCTGCTCACGCCACGTTGGTGGACGAAGGCGTTACCGAAGCCGACTGGTCGACCGACGGCCAGAACCTTGTCTACGCAAAAACCACCCTCCCTTACGAACTGCTCAGCAAGGGTGTGCAACTCGGTACGATCACGACCCGGCAGGTTTGCGGGACGAACGGTCAGTTGCTCGTCGAATTGCCCCCCTCGAAAGACTTCGCCGGAGTGCTTCTCAGTGAACACGTCACGCGCGTGGCCTGCCTGCCGGATGGACGGATCTTATTCGCCGCCGCTACCGTTCACTTGCCGGCCATCACCGCCGATATGCCTGGTCAGCTCACGCTATTTGCTCTCCCAGCAGGTGCAACCCAATCCGTCGTATCGGTCATTTCCCCGGCGGACATCGACCAACTCCCAAACCGCGCCGACCGCTTTGTGCTCAGCCCGGACAAGAAGAAAGTCGCCATCCCCGGCAATGCCGGGCAGGTGAGCATCTTGTCCCTGGACACGGGAAAAGTGGTGCCACTGCAAGTGGCCGCCGTCTACACGAACACACAAAGCTCCGAGCAACTCATCCCGAGTTGGCGAAGCGCTAATGAAATCGCGTTGGCCGTGCCGGTTGGCGACTCTGCTGGAAGCAGTAACCGGGTCGAGGCCGTCCTGGCGAATCTGGGAGGTGGCAAGACGCTCATCAGCCGATCGTGGCCCACCAACATGGCCGATCTCTTCCTGCCGCCTGCCGGTAAATAATTGACCCTTGTTTTCAGCCAGAAATAACCTAACCGGTTTACCGTCAATGCCTTTGGCTGGCGACAACTATTGAACCAAAGCCTGTTCTGAAGCATCTAACCTATAGATAGTGAGGTGGGCAAACATGAAACGTGTTATTCGTCACGCAATCACGGTGGCGGCGGTATCAGCCTTGCTTGCTCTCCCGTCCGCGAACGCCCGCATGGGCGGAGGCGGCGCTCCGATGCAGCAAGGCTCACCAGGTCAGTGGGGCAATCACTGGGGAGGCGGCTTCCGTGGCGGAAATCGCTTCGATCATGACCGGTTCCACGATCGATCCAGCTTCTTTTTCTTCGGCGCGTTCCCGTTCTGGTATCCGTATTATTGGCCACCGTACTACTACTATGATTATCCGCCGTATTATTATTACGACGGCTATTATGATTATGCGCCCGGTTACTACTATTACGATTACGGCCCGCCGGCTTCTTACTACACCGACAGGAGTACCGGTTATCCCCCAACCGATGGGCGCAGCTACCTAATGCTCGGCCACGACGCGGGCAAGGCTCTGCGGAAAAAGGCGGTCTCGTGGGACTGGTTCGTCGAATACCTGCAAGCCTACATCATCAACGCGCCGTCCTGGGTCCGCGATGAGTTTCAACGCGGATTCGTCTCTGGTTACGGCGACGACGCGGAGTCCATGTACAAAAAGGGGTTCCAGCAAGCCCAACAACCGAAAGTTTCCAGGAACGAAAGCGCCCCGTCCCCAGAACCGAATTCAAATCCCCAACGCTACTAATCCCCGCGGCCCCCACCCGTTCTAGGCGGAGTCGACCCGGAAGCGTGTTAATACTTGGATGTCATTGCAGCGCAGGATGCCAAATGGCATGCAGCCTGCTTCAATTAAACCAAATTCGCATGAAGGAATCTATGTCATATTGCGAACCGACTGGTGAAGCCGGCCAGAAAGATATCCGCATTCTGATCATCGATGATGACAGCATCAATTCCACCCTTGTCAAAGAAGTGTTGCAGCGTCCCGGTTGCACGGTTGAGATCGCCTTGAATCCCTTGCGGGCGCTGGAAAAATTCGCATGGAACACGCATTACGCCGACCTCGTGCTCTTGGATTACTTCATGCCCACGCTCGATGGCGGTCAGACCGTCCAGCATCTGCGAAAGTTGAATCCGGACATCAAGGTCGTTCTCTTCTCGGGTGCGGAGGAAATGCATCTTCGCCGAATCATGAAGCAGTATCCGATCGACGCCTTCATCCATAAGCCCTTCCGAATTGACGAGGCATTAAAAATCATCGGCCAGCTTGTGGGCAAACCCTCCGGGCGCGTACTGAGTCCTCAGGCGTAATCAACCGGCATTCCCGCCTCGCCCGTGTCGTCTCCCGGTCGTCTGCGCTTGCCGCAGGCCCGATTTTCTGGCAATTCCTCAATCAGCATGTCGTTGGCTCAAGTATATGCCCTTGTTTGCCTCTTCTGGTTCATCACGGAATTCGTTGGGATCAGGATCGCCGGGGGGATTCGTGCCCAAGGCCTGGACCGGGCTTCTCTCGGCGCCATTTGGATCACGTTACTGCTTTCCATTCTTACAGCCTCCATCGTGCAAAAGCTCGGCCCTGGTGATTGGCATGAGCACAAGCGGGTGTTGCTGGCGGCGGCCACGTTGCTGGTCGTCGTCGGGGGAGCCATCCGATTGACAGCCATTCTCACCCTCAAAAAATTCTTCACCGTCCGCGTAACCATCCTCAGCGATCACCGACTCATCCGGCGCGGCCTCTACGCGCACGTTCGCCATCCATCGTACCTGGGAGCCTTGATTGGCTTTTTTGGCGTCGGTCTCGGGATGTGTAATTGGCTCTCCTTACTGATCGTCTTCCTCCCCATCCTCGGCGCGTTTCTCTACCGGATTCGCGTTGAAGAGAGCGCCCTACGGCAGCGTTTCGGGCGGGAATACGAGGTCTATTGTCGTTCTACGAAGCGGTTGGTGCCCTGGCTCTATTGATTTGCCCATCCTGGAAGTCGAGGTTGAGTTTGTTCCTCATTCCATATTATGTTGTCCCCGTCAATGGGTGAGACCCGACAAGATTTTTGTTGGTTGAACGGTACCGACGGCGCGCAGCAGGCGTTCCATCAGCGCGCAGCTGCGGCGCGGGACGCGGTCTTCGGTCGCCGCGTGTTTGTGCGCGGCGTGGTGGAAGTATCGAACTACTGTCGCCAGAATTGCCATTACTGCGGCATGCGGCGCGACAACCATGCTCTGGTGCGCTACCGGCTCGCGGCCGACAAGCTTGCCGACTTGATCATCCACCACCGGCCCGCTTCCATCACTGACATCGACATCCAGGCCGGGGAAGATCCCGTGGCCGTGCGTGAAGTTGTGCTGCCATTGGTGCGCGAGTTGCGGCGGCACACCGATCTCGGTATCACCCTCTGCCTCGGCACGCTGACGCCGCGCGAATATGACGAACTCCGTGACGCCGGCGGCGATTACTACGTCTTGAAAATCGAAACCGGCGATGCCCAGCATTACCGTCTCATTGAAGCCCCGGGAACACTGGCCGACCGTATCGAAGCCATCCGCTATCTTGCGAACACAGGCTGGAAAGTCTCCTCGGGATTGATCGTGGGATTGCCGGGACAAACCAACGCGCTCTTGGAGCAGTCGTTGCAGTTTTTGACCACGCTGCCGCTGGCGGGTGGCAGTGTTAGCCCGTTCGTTGCCGGGGAACAAACACCCTTTTCCGATGCGGCAAATGGGCCCATCGAGCAAACCTTGAATTGCCTGGCCTGGATGCGGCTGGCCGCGCCCCACTGGCTCATCCCCGCCGTCAGCGCGATGAAACTGGTGTCCGCAAACGGCTACGTGCGCGCCTTCCAGGCGGGGGCCAACCTCGCCACGATCAACTTTACGCCCCGTACCGTCCGTGCCGACTATCCGATTTATAAACGCGACCGCGTTATTATGGATGAAGAGCGCGTACTGTCGGCCATCGAACAGGCCGGCTGTCAGGTCAGCCGCATCGGCATCGCCAAACATCTACGCAACGGCGCCTCCACCGCGCCTGTTTCCTGACATGACTCTGCTCCTCGCCGCCGCTACCTCCTCCGTCCACGAAACGGAAAAACTCGTTTCTTTCACACTGGTCGAGCTGCTTGTCATTCTCGCCGCCGCCCGTCTGGCCGCAAAAATCGCGCGACTGCTCGGACAACCCCGCGTGGTCGGCGAGATCGTCGGCGGCTTGGTTTTGGGGCCATCGTTATTTGGACGATTGTTCCCCGCGCAGTTCGACTTCGTCTTCAAATCAATTTCACCGGTGCCCATGATCATCCTCAGCCAGGTTGGGCTCGCGCTACTGATGTTCCAAATCGGCTTGGAATTCGACTTCAGTCATCTCCGCGATAAGAAAACCCGGGCCGCGGTGTTCAGCGTTTCGGCAGCGGGGATCGTGCTGCCATTCGCGCTGGGATGGTTCATCGGCGACTGGTCACATGCGTCTCTGGCCCCGGAGATCAACCCGCTGGGTTATCGGTTATTCCTCGCCGTGGCGATGTCCATCACCGCCATACCGATTCTGGGGCGGATCATGATGGAATTGGGGATTACGAAAACCCGTATCGGCGCCATCGCCATCACTGCCGCGGCAATGGATGACGTAACCGGCTGGACGTTACTGGCGATTGTTAGCGCCCTGACAGTTTCCGAGTTCTCCCTGCAGACCTTCGCTCTCAAACTTGCGCTGCTGGCCGCCTTCCTGTTGATCAGCCTCTTCATCGTCCGTCCTCTGTTAAAAAAAATGGTGGACGCCTACAAGCCGGCCAACGAATTTCTCCCACATGATCTCATGGCCATCATGATCGGTTTGATTTTCGTTTACGGCCTGATCACCTATTCCCTCGGTGTCTTCGTCATTTTCGGCGGATTCGTCCTGGGCATGCTCTTGCACGATCATCCCGAATTCGTCGCCGCGTGGAAAAGAACCGTGTCCCATTTCGTCTCCGTTTTCTTCCTGCCGATCTTCTTCACCTTCACTGGCCTGCGCACCAACGTAAATGGTCTCGATTCACTCGCGCTCTGGGGCTGGTGCCTGGTCATCATCGGCGGAGCCACGTTCGGCAAGTTCTTCGGTTGTTCACTGGCCGCGCGGTTCTGCGGTTTGAGCTGGGCGGATTCCGGTTGCCTCGGCATCATGATGAACACCCGCGCGCTCATGGAACTGGTCGTAATCAATGTCGGCTTCGATCTCGGCGTCATCCCGCCAAATGTGTTTACCATGCTGGTGCTCATGGCCATTTTCAGCACCGTGATTACCGCGCCGTTTCTGCGGATCTATTTCGGGAAGATCGGGTATAAATACGAGTTGCGCCCCGACGTATGACCTCGCTGTGGTCATTGTGGCAGGACACCGCCGCTCGCTGCGCCGAAAAACCAGTGGTGATCGATGCGGACACCGGCCGGGCGTGGACCGCGACCCAGCTCACTGCGGAAGCCGAGCATGTCGCCACGATGTTCCGCGGCCCCTACGTGCCCATCTGCCAGCCCAACGGCGCCTTGTGGCTTGCGACCTTCCTTGCCATCCAGAAGATCGACGCTGCCGCTGTTCCGCTCGATGTTTCGCTGCCCCCGGAAATACAACGCGAAACCATTCGCCGTCTCGGCCCGCGCTCAAAGTCCCCGGTCTGCTGCGTGAAACTCACCTCGGGTACGACCGGCGATCTGAAGCATATTCTCTGTTCAGCCCCCAATCTGCGGGCGGACGGCGAACACATCATCCACACCATGGGCCTTCTCCCTGCCGACCGCAACCTCGCCATCATTCCGCTCGGTCATTCGTATGGATTGGGTAATCTTGTCATGCCCTTGTTGTTGCAGGGGACGGCAGTCGTTTGCGCGCAGGCGTTCGTCCCGCGCCAAATCCTGCGCTTGATCAAGGAGCACCAAGTTACCGTCTTGCCGACCGTTCCCGCGATCCTGCGTGCGCTGGCGCAATTGGAAGGCGCGATCAAACCCCCGAGTCTGCGGTTGGTGATTTCCGCGGGTGCGCCGTTGTCTGCGGAAGTGGCGCGACAATTCCACCAGCGTTACGGTATCAAGATCCACAATTTCTACGGCTCGTCCGAAACCGGCGGCATCTGCTACGACCGCAACGGGAACGCGACACTCAAGGGCCGCAGCGTCGGCAAACCGTTGGTTGGTGTGAAGGTGCGGATTCGTCGAGATGGCCGCGTCGCGGTGAGCAGCCCGGCGGGCAACGCCACGCTGCCCGATTTGGGCGAGTGGAATCGTTATGGCGAATTGCGCTTGCTCGGTCGCGTCGGGGAAGTGGCCAATGTCGGCGGCAAAAAAGTGGCCCCGGCGGAAATCGAGCGCGCCCTGCGCGAACTCCGCGGTATCAGCGATGCCTGGGTCGCCGTTCTACAGGACAAACGCGGCAACGACTACCTCGCCGCCGCCGTCGAGACCAAGCGTCCCCGCCCTGACATCGAGCAAGAATTGCTACATAGCTTGTCCGCCTGGAAACTTCCCAAAACCTGGATCCTCGCCCCCGCCCTTCCAAGAACCGACCGCGGTAAACTTCACACCGCTGAGCTAAGGGCCCGGCTCAGCGTCAATTTGCCCTGAGTCACTACCGTCGGGCCGACGCGCAAGACAGCGTCGAATTGCGCGAACCCGCCGAGTTCCTTCTCCAGCGTCACTTCGATGTCCAATGTTTGATCCGGCAAGACCGGCTTGCGAAAGCGAAACTGGCTCACGGCGACGAGATAGGCCCCACCGGATGCCTGCCACAGCACGCCCGCCGCCTGCGCGGCACACTCGATGAGCAGCACACCGGGCATCAACGGGCTGCCGGGGAAATGATCGGCGAAAAATGGCGACGACGGGTCGAGCCATTTGCGACCGCGACCGCGTTTCTGTGGATCGATAATCTCGAACGAATCAAGGAACGAAAAACCCGGGCCATGCGGCGTCAAACTCATTGTTTCGGCACCTCGAAGATACTGGGAGCGAGCGGCTGGTTGCGGCGGGGATTGTGAAACTCATACGTAATGTAGCTGTCCCAAATCAGGCCGATGCGCATCGAGCGCACGTCAAACGAAGGCCAGCCAATGACGTTTTCCACGGACCGTAGCGGAAACATCCGTCCGGGATGTTTTGGCAAAAGTGTGACCGTCTCTGCGTCTCCGGTCCGCGCAACGGTGGCGTCAAAAAGTCCGGCGAAATTGGTGCAGCCGTTCTGGAAGAAACTCAATAGAAACTGCACGTTCTGCGTTGGTTTGCCGTTGTGCACCTCCAACTTGTACTTCGCCAGCGCTTTTTTGTCCCGCTGAATGTAGAGGTCGTCCCCGCGCACGAGGACCAGTTCGGGTGCGGGATTGGTGAGAACAATCGCAAGCGAGTCCGGCGCCCGGTAGCAGATGTACCCAAGGCTCTCGACATGTTTTCGCGGAAAACTCCAGTGAAACGTCTGTCGCAAGTCGGCCTCGAACGTCGTTGTGGCCGCCTGGTGCGCGACAAACGCGTCGGCGTTCGTGTCCGCGCGGGCCGCGGTCAGGCTGATGCCGAGGAGTAAAGCCGCGATAGCGGCACAAATTGATACCATTGATCGGGATGATTGCATAACGGTTCACGAAAATGACTGGCAAGTTCAAGGGTGTACTCGCGAACGGTCGCGGCCCGGTCGGGCCCGCGCCATTGCCAGCGCAGGGGCGGTAGTGCTTCCAGCGCATAGTTGCCCGACCCCGTCGCCAGCATGTTCACCGCTACCAGCGGCGCGCCCGTCAACAAACTGAGCCACACAGGGCCGGTCGAAAACGGCACGCGGCCATGCGGAAAATCCGCGAAGACCACGTCCCCATTGCCATGCGGTCGATCCATAAGCATCGCGACGCACTTGCCCTGCGCAAGCTGACGCGAGATGTCGACGAAACTAAATTGGTCCGTGCCGACCTCCAAGGTTTCCGCGCCCCAGCCCTGGCGGTAGGCAGCCCGCCAGCGATTCAACGCCGCGCTTGGTTCCGGCAGTGACAGCACGACCAGCGGCAGCCGAAACTCCTCCATCAACACGCCACCAAGTTCAAACAACCCCGTGTGCACCGTCACCAGCAACGCGCCCTTACCGTCGGCAAGCGCACCCTGGATATGCTCGAACCCGCGGCGCGACTCGATCAGCGCCAGTGCGTGCGGTTTGTCTCCCGCGCCCAGCTGGAAGTAATCGGCGAGCGTTGCGCCAAAGTTGCGGAACGTGCGACGGACGGTTTGTTCACGCAGTTGCGGCCCGCAGAGCAGGGCGAGATTCTCACGCACAGCCGTTTGCGCCTGCGGATGCGTCAGCCGATAGATTTCCGCCAGCGCGCGGCTCACGATGCGCGCGCCCTTGACCCCAAGAATCCGCGCGAACACAACACCGGCATTGAACCAAAAGGCCCGGTAAAATGTTTGCGAGTAATGGGGTTTCAAGTCTCAGTGTAATCCAGTCGCGGCACGATCGGCACGCGACGATGAATCGCGCAGATCAATCGAAAGAGTTTCACCCGCCACCACATGTCAAAAGAGCGGCGCATGTTCCCCGCGAGGATCGAGTTCACCGTCTGGACCATGCGGAAGCGGTTGCGCGGATGCATGAACACCTCAAAGGCCCGGTTATCGTAATACATCAGGATCATGTTGCGATAAATGCCCATAAATCGATGCATTTCCCTCGTATAACGCCGCTGCTCACTCGTGGTCAGGGAACGCTTCCGGGTGTCGGCGCGCAAGATCAACTCTGTCGCCCATTGCCCCGACTTTGTGGCGATGTGAACACCCGACGAAAAAATAGGGTCGATGAATCCGCCGGCATCGCCAATTAAAATCGCGCGGTCCGTGGCGAGTTGCGCGTAGCGATAGCTGTAGTCGGAAGTCTTGTAGAACTCCCCAATCTGCTGCGCGTCCTTCATACGCCGCGACAGCTCACTGCTCTCCGCAACCGTTTTCGCGAACCATTCTTCGACCGAGCCGCCGAACTGTTTCAGGTCGTCGAGCATCCGTACCATGCCGACCGACGTCTTTCCGCCCGCCAGCGGGATCAACCAGAACCATCCGTCTCTTAGCCGCACGATTGTAATATGCCCTTCCGCGTCGCCGGGATTGCGGAACACGCCCTGGAAATGCGCGTACACCGCCACGCGCTTCGGAATGTTCACGGGGATTTTCGGCAAGCCCAGCGCGCGCCCGACAAACGTGTCACGCCCGCTCGCGTCAATCAGCCAGCGTCCCTGCACCTCGCCGTCGCCCAGTGTGACGCGCCACCCCTCGTCTTCATGCGCCACTTCTTTCGCCGCGCAACCCTGTCGCACTTCACAACCGCACGTAGCGGCATGATCGAGCAATACGTGGTCGAATTTCGCCCGTTCGACCTGGAATGTTTGCCCGTAGCCCGGTACCAGGCCGCGCGCGAACCAGAACCGCTGCCAGCGTGAACCGTTGCCGACGAAGAACTCCGCGCCGTACTTCGGCTGGAACCCGGCGGCCTCAACCTTTGGCCACGCACCGGTTTCCTTGAGCACGTCGTTCCCGAATGGCAGGAGTGATTCGCCGATATGGAACCGTGGAAAGACCTCGCGCTCCAGCAGGAGCACGCGCTGCCCCGCCTTCGCCAGGAATGCGCCCGCGGTGCTGCCGCCGGGGCCGCCACCGATGATGATCGTGTCGTAGACAGGCGGAGTATTCATGAGCACCACCGCTATTTCGCGCCGGCGCCAGGCTGCTGCGCCAGCCAATGACGCAGGGCGCCGAGCGATTGCAACGCTTGCCGCGCGACTTGGGCGTCGTTGATCACAATCCCGAACTGCTGCTCGATGGCCACCGTCAATTGCAGCGCGTCCAACGAGTCCAACCCCACGCTTCCCGGCCCGAATAACGGGGTCCCTTCCCCGATCTCATCGGGTTTGACCTTCAGGACGCAGTTTTCGACAACCATTTTCTTCAATTCATCCAGCGAGACATCAGCCATGTGCCCTATCCTCTACCAGTTATTTAGGTCATTCCGCAGCCAAAAGCAAAGCGGAACATTGCCCGCTTAGACCCCAGACGGGCAACAAAATCTTCCGTCCCTCGCGGCCCGTTGCTTCCGCCGCGTCGATCGTGCTCCAGGCTGCTGACGCCACAAATGCGTCGCCGCGATAGGGCAATGACAGGGTTTTCCCACCGGGCAACTGTTCCTCGACGTGGTGGAACCAGTTGTGCGGCGCGTTGCGACAACGAAGGACGTCCGTTGGAAATTGCGCGAGACATTCCTGCGCCGACGCCAGCGCGTCGCAACGCTTGTGGTAGGTGAAACCTTCCGCCCACTGCGCGATGCGTAGTCCCTTTCCAGATTCCGCCCGCCGCAGGAGCAATGCGCCGGCTCCCTCGCTCGGCACAAAACCCGTCCGCACGGGTGGCGATAACCAACCGGCGCGTCGGTAGGCGTCGATGGCGATGGGATCGAGTTCCTCCGCCCCGATCACCAACACGTGTTCCACCAACCCGTTCGCCAGCCATGTCGCGGCCACGCTGATTCCATTGACCCATGCCGTGTCGTCACTGACGAGCGAAGAGCACGGTCCAGCCACGCCCAGCACCGCCGCCACGTGGCTGGTTGGTGAATTGAAAACGGTCTCGGGAAACACATTGGGACTGGCAAACCGCTGCCCCGATTTGACCACCCCTTCAAAAAACCGCCGTGTAGCCACAACCGCGCCCGTGTTGAAGGTCGCAACAATGCCCAGACGGTCCCGGGAGATCGAAGGATCTGCGGCCAACGCCTGTTGCGCTGCAGCCAGCATATACAGTGCGATCGGGCTGGCCCGGCGCACGCGTGACTCATTCTGCAACGTCGCCAGTGGCTCCCGGGTTCTGTCCACGCAAAGCACCGTGTGCTCCCCCGTCGCCGCGTGCAACCCTTTCATCCGTTGCGGCGTTTCCGATGGTAACACCGCGCCCATCCCGCAAATGGCCAGTTCCAACGGCGATCGATGACCGCTGCCACGCGCTCGGCGCGTAGCGCCTTGATCGTACCTCTTGAAAACCAGCGCGGCGTTCGACCCGCCAAACCCGAGATTCACGGTCAACGTCGCTCCCATTCCGGTTTGTTGCTCTCCCACTTTCACCAGGCTCGCGGCCACCACTGCTTCCGGCTGTCGGACATTCAGATTCGGTGGGAGTTGTCCCGACTGCAACGCCGCCACCGCAAACAAGGCTTCGATGCTGCCCGCCGCGCCGAGCGTGTGGCCAATCGCGGCCTTCGTGGAACTGATGCGCAACTGCGACGGGATCGCGCCACCTTCGCCAAATACTGCAGCGATCGCCGCGCCTTCGCTCGAGTCATTGAGCGGCGTGCCGGTGCCGTGCGCGTTCACATAGCCGATATCGGATGCGCGACAGTCCGCTTCGTTGATCGCCTGTCGCATTGCGGCTACGGCAGCAACTCCGTTGGGATGCGGTTGCGTCAAATGATGCAGATCGGTTCCATGTCCGTAGCCCGCCAGTTCACACAGGATGGTGGCACCGCGCGCCTGTGCATGAGGCTCCGATTCCAGCACCGCAAACGCCGCTGCTTCCCCGAGCATCAAGCCATTGCGTCCCACGTCGAACGGGCGGCAGCGCTCGGGGCTCATGGCCTGCAGGCAATCGAACCCCACGTAGATCAATTCCGTCAACGCTTCGAAGCCCCCGACCAGCACGCAGTCGCACCGGCCAGAACGAATCAAATCCGCGCCGTGGCCGATCGCGTTGGCGCCGCTGGCGCAGGCGTTCGCCACAATCGTCATCGGCCCGCGAAAACCAAGGTGTTGGTGCAAATCATGCACCTGGTTCTGTGCTTGATAGCGCGCGACCCGGAAGAACTGCTGCGACACGCGCTGCTGCGTCAGCATCGCCCGCAGGAACTGTTCGCCCAGCGCCATGCCGCCGCCCGTAGTGCTAACGGAAAGGGCCAGCTGCGCCAAACGCGATCGTCCGCGGTCATTCAGCAATCGAGCATTCGCCAACGCTTCACGCGCGGCCGGCAATGCAAGACGGCTGGCCCGCGAAAGCCGCGACAACTTCTTGGGAGTGAGATCGGGAAGATCGGGTAATCGCGCCGTCGCGGCCTGTTTGCAACGGCAGCCAGCGATGTCAAACAGAGTGACCGGCGCGGTCGCCTCTTCGCCCGACACGAGCCGCTGCCATGTGGTCGGAAAATCCAGGCCCAATGGGGTGACAGCGCCGACACCGGTAACCACCACGCGTTCGCTCACAGCATCAGCCTCCAACGACGAACGTCCGTTGGTGCGATGACCGCTGTAATTGCGGGATTTGTTTCATGATTCTCCCTCCAGCGGCACTGAATGATACAAGCTCCACCACTTCCGTTTCTGCGAGCGGAACACGACCGGCCAGGGCATCCAGCAGGCAACCCACGTCAGCGGTCGCAGCAGCAGGCTCCACAAAATGACCGCCGACCACGAGCGTAATTCGCACCCGATCAGCCAAAACAAAGTCGCAGCCGTCAGCACTTCAACCTGTCCCGTCGCCACAAATCCGAGCCAGGCAACCGCGCTGAGCGGATGCATCAGGATTGCCAGAAGCCACCCCAGCGTCGGCTGGATGATAATCAGCCCGGCAAACCCAGCGGGTTGGCACCAGCGCACCGTTTTTTTCCAACGGAAATAATGCTGGACTGCATCGCGCCAGGTGGACTCCGCCGCAAACGTCGCCACCGTGGTTTCGCTAATCTTCACCGGTGCCAGGGCCCGACCGAGCGCGTTGTCGTCCGCCATGCGCGCGCCCAGTTTCTCCCACTGGGCGCGTTCGCGAAAACGCGCGGCAGAAAACATCATCGCCGGTCCCAACCCGAATCGCACCGGGCCCATTTGTCGGCAAAAGAGCACGCCGGGATAAAACTCCATGTTCGCAAACAACGCCTCCAACATCATCGGCGCAGACCCTGCGTTCCGTACCACATACGGACTCGTCAACATCCCGGCGTCACTCTCCGAAAACTCCCGCCGCATTGCGTCCAGCGATCTTGCTGGCGCAACAATGTCCGCGTCGCTCCACAGCCACACTTCGCCATCGGCGTATCGCGCCAGATGATGAAACCAGGAAACCTTCGGACTGCGGAACTGCGCGGGCCGTGGGGCAACAATCACGTTCAGCTTTGCTTCCGTATACGTCTGCCGCCACTTCGCGATGACGGGCTCCCAAGACAGCGCTTCCGTGTCCTCGATCCCCAGCAACATCTCGGTATCCGCGGTCAACTGGCTGACAAACGACTCCAGAGCGCCGACCAGTTGTGAGGAAGGTGCGGCACCGTGCAAAGACGGGATGGGCTTGAAGATGGATAGCGTGGGTCGATTCTGCTGGACGGCATCGCTTCCACCCGTTTTTTGCGAACATGTTTTGCGACGTTCGCGGAAGACCAGCCAGAGCGCGATCCCCCACCAGCAAAAGGCCAGCAGGGACCAGCTGATGAGCAGCCATTCAAGATGTCGCGACATTTGATTCCGTCAGTACCAGATCCGTGTTCGATGTTGTCACTCCTTGGAACCACTGGACGGCTTCGAGAGCAATCGCTTCCATGGGGGTCCGCGCGCTCCAGCCCAGTTCCCCCGCCGCCTTCGAGAAGTCGAACCACTGCCGCCGCCGAGCATGCGCTGCTGTTTCCCGACAGATCCGTTCACTTCCCAACGCTTCACCGATCGCCCCCGCCAATGTAATCGCGGGTTGCGGCAGGGTGAACCGCGGAACCGGCCGATTCGTGATCCGCGCCAGCACTCGAAGAAATTCATCGAGCCACACGTTATGATGACCGAGCAAATACCGCTCGCCGGTCTGGCCCCGCTCCGCCACGGCCAGGACGCCCTCCGCCAAATCAGCCACGTGGATGAAATTCAACTGCACCCGCGCGCTGAATGGAAAACGGCCACGCAGATAATCCTGTACGATCCTTCCCGTCGGCGTCGGCGCTTCGTCCCCCTCACCGAGCGGACTCGTCGGGCTGGCAATCGTCACTGGCACACCGCGGCGCGCCGCTTCCAACGCGGCCATCTCGCCCAGCCACTTGGATCGGCGATACGATTCCCGCGTACCGACGTCGCTTGGGAAATCGCGCTCCGACAGCAATCCGTGGCGGCCCTCCAGCACACCGCAGGAACTTACATGGACAAACCGCTGGATACCGCTCCGTTCACCAGCTTCCAGCAGATACTTCGTCCCGCGGACATTTGTCTCGTCGTTGACCCGCCGCGCCTTCCGCCCAAACTGAAATGCCGCGCCCAGATGGATGACCGTGTTGCAACCCGGTATTGCCGCTGCGATACTGGCGCGATCACAAAGGTCCCCGCGCGCAATTTCAACTTGATCACCAAACAACCGTCGCGCTTTCTCCGGCGTCCGACAGAAGAGACGCACACTCGCGCCCTGGACGAGCAGCCGGCGCACCACATGGCGGCCGATAAACCCGGTGCCACCGGTGATCAGGAATTGCCTCGACGCAAACATTGAGGCAGAATCTACGTCAAACATGAACGACAGGGAAGTGGTTTTCATCGCGGATGATTTCGGGATGAGCCCGGAAGTCAACCGCGCCATCGTCCACGCCCATCGTCGCGGCGCGTTGCACGGCGCCAGCTTGATGATGGGCCAACCGGCCACCGAAGATGCCGTCCGCCTGGCGCGAGAGAATCCGGGGCTGCAAGTTGGCTGGCATCTGCACCTTTGCGACTCGCAACCCATCACGCGCGTCGCCTGGCCGTGGGGCGAATCACACTCTCGCGCCGGGTGGGCCATCGGATTGTCCTCCAGAGCGCGGCGATTGATGCGCGACGAGGTAAGGGTACAATGGGAGTTGTTTCAGGCAACCGGCTTGCCCTGCCCCTTTGTCAACTCGCACCATCATCTCCACGCCCATCCATTTGTATACTCCGCGCTACTGAATGTCCTGCCATCCCAATTCAAAGGCTGGATTCGCCTGGGTAAACCGCGCTTTTTCACGCCTCAGCCGGGCATGGTCGTCTTCGGGATTACTGACAAACTATTCATGGAAGCACGACGTCGGCGCTGCCCATACCGCCATAGCGACACAACCTGGGGTCTTGGCCGGACATTTCGCATGCAAGCCCGGGAAGTGGTGGACGCCGCGCGACAACTGACGGGCGGGCTCCATGAGTTTTACTTTCACCCGCGCACAGTGAATAATGACGCCGATGTGCAGTGTCTATTGGAACTAAAAGCATGCGAATCTTGATTGCGGTCGGCTTGGTGATGATTTCCGCGGGCTGCGCGTCGGTCCAACCGACCACTGGCGCGGGACGGCCCTTCGATTTTCACCACGATACTTTCGCCTACGCCAATGAATTGGTTTTCAACTACCAAAATGGTGTTCACGTCGCGGATGCAAACCCGCAGCAACGCGAACGCTCCTACACCCGCCGCTGCTTCATCATGGCCGCGGGCGTCGTGCAATTCTGGAAACACGCCCAGTTCGAGCCGCAGGCGTCGCCCGTTCCGGTTGAGGAACTGGCGCGCCGCGTTCGTGAGGTGCGCGACCGGGCGGCGTGGTGGCCCAGCGAACCTCCGGACAAACGCGTTGTTTTCCCGGGCTTTGCCAACCTGCACGAATTGAGCGAACGCGAAGGCCGTCTGTTGCGCGCGAACATGGGGGCCGGGTGGACGACCTATTTTCATCTGCGGAAGTTTCCCATGCCCTTTGTGCCCTCACCCGAACACCAGGCGCGCATGAGCGAAGACCTGCAAAATTGGCTGCACCAGGGCCACCCGATGGTGGTGTGGCTCTATAATTTCCCCGGGGTGAATATCAACCACGCTGTCACGGTCTTTGAAGAGATCGCGCCCACGCAACCCGGGCAGGTTGCCTTCCACGTGTATGATCCGAATTTCACCGACGCCCCACGCACGCTGACCTTCGACTGCCTCACAAAAACATTCTCATACGAAAAGACCTTTTATTTCAGCGGCGGGCCCGTCCACGTCAGGCCGATGTACACAAGCCTGCTCCGCTAGCATCAACTCGCTCTCAAGCCTGAACCGGCTCGATGCCCGTCGCCAGTGCCTCGTCGATCATTGTCTGGTAGAGCGAATCACCACTACTATCTCGCCAGACTCCCCGTCGTCGCATGTCCGCAAATGTCTCGGTCGCGCCCCGCGTCAGATCCACCTCACATTTGAATTCGGGAACGTCGCGGCGGGCCTTGGCCGAGTTGTACGCACCGTGAAATTGGGTAATCTCGTGGAGCAAACCGAACCGCTGCGGATCATGACGCACAATCCAGGCGGCTGGCATGAACACCAGGTGCGCCGTCTTGCCAAGCGCAGCGGCCGCCTGGCGATGATAGTCCCGCCACGTCAAGACCTCATCCCGCGTGGCGTTGTAATCCTGACCGTACGTTCGCGAATTGAGCGCCGCGTAAGCGAAAAGTTTGCCGCAATCGTCGCGATGCGTGGATTGCCACAGGCCCAATCCATCGCCGGCGCAGAGCACCGGCTGCCCACGCTCAATACGGTCCCACGCCACGGCGTTGGGTTCCAGGTTGTCGATCAATGGCGCCCCGGCGCCGTAGGTGCTACTCGGACGGACGATTGTCACTTGAAAATGTCGCCCCTCCTGGGCGCGACGAAAGATTTGTTCGCAGGCCAGCTTGTTGCGTCCGTAACCGGTGATGGGTTCCTGCGGGAACGACTCGTCGACCAGCACCTGCGGCGGCACCTTCACGCCATAAGTACAGACGGTCGAACAGAAAATCAACTGCTCGCAGCGGCCACGGAAGGCGCGCACGGCGCTGTCCGCCTGCTCGGGCGTGAAGCAGATCATGTCGATGACCACGTCGAAGCGTGCCGCCGCGAACTGCCGTTCGAAATCCGCAATCTGGTTGCGGTCGCCGGTGAGTCGCTTCACCCCGGCAGGCAAGGTGTCCTCGCGTTGCGCGCGATTGAAGACGGTGACCTCGGCATTCCGCGCCAGCAGATGCTTGACGATCCCCCGGCTGATCAGTCCCGTCCCGCCGATGATCAAAACTCGCATCGCCTAGACCAGATCGCAGGCCTCGGCCGGCATCCAGTGCGCGTCCTTCCCGTCCCATTTGACGTTGCAGCCAATGGGATTGGTCTTGGGCTGGCTCACCGGTTTCCCCGCCAAATGTTCCCGCAACGCCCGCTCCAGGTCGTTCACCGTCATCTTGCTTGTGTCGCGCGGCGTGTCCACCCCCCGGCCCGTATAGATGAGTTTTCGGGATTGGTCGAACACGTAGAAGTGCGGCGTGCGCAACGCCCCGTAAGCGCGGGCCACGTCCTGTGATTCATCGCGCAAGTAGACCCAGGGAAACTTCTTCTCCTCCATCCGCGCGACCATGTGCGGGAAGCCGTCCTCCGCGTACGTATTCTGACTGTTGGAATTAATTCCCACGAACCTGACTCCCTGGGACGCGAACTGCTCCGCGGTGCGTCTCGTCACTTCGTCCGACCCGGTGACGTAGGGACAATGGTTGCAGGTAAAAAATACCACCAGTACCCGGGCATCATCGAAATCCGCGAGCCGGTAGGTCTTCCCGTCCGTGGCGGGCAACTTGAAATCGAGCGCCTTATCTCCAATCTGTAATGTGAAAGCCATATGGACCGTCCTTTCTCGCTGGTCTGTGCCCGGCAGTTTACTACTCCCGCCATGCCGCCGCCAGTCAGAAAGGTTGACGGCGAAAGGACAGTCGCTTCCCGCATCCCAAAGCCTTAATTTTGCTGGACAAGCGGGGAGGTGGCCGGATATACTACCCTCTTGGTTCGCAGAAGCGCAGAGGCCGGCGTCATGTTCGCGTTTCCCTCTCGCGTGTCCCATGCACCAACGGACACCATGACGCTCGATGCATCACGCGGGTCGCGCAACAAAGCGGTTCACCAAGCCGCGCCTTTATTCCCATGCCGGTCCACGAAGAAGTATCAGGTTAAGAAACTTGCTTCCGTCCTCTCGTGGATTGGATTTCTGGTGTCAGCCGTATCGGAATACGGCTTCGACATAAACTTTCCCCTGACGCCGACATTGTGGCTGGCGATCGCGTTTTGCGTGATGTTCGCCTCCAGCGGACACGCCGCCGTCGACCATCGCATCCATGGCGTCGGCAAACGGAAGATTTGGACCGACCTGTCCGGCGGTGCGCCGTCGCTGTCCGACTTTGCCAGTTTAAAATGCGTCGATAACAAATCGCCCCGGACCAGCGAGCAATCCCCAAATCTCTACCAGCATGATCTCACCATTACCGGAGGCTACCACGGTCAGATGCGTGCGGGCGGCGTGCTTGTCACCCCAAGCGACGCCATACCCGCGGTCGTCTTTCTAAGTCCGGTGGCGCCGCGGGGACCTCCGTCAGCCAGCGAACAAAGGGCGTATCCGTTTGACGGCCCGCATCCCTCCGAGACCCATCTTCAGGATTTATCATTAGCGCGCAACATTTCCCTCAATCCGGCACACCAAGCGCCGATTCATTCAGCCATCGATGGAGAACCGACATGAGAGCCAAAATCCTCGCCATTGTTGCACTCGGCATCGCCATGACCCTTCCCGCCCGCGCCGCCACGAACAGTTGGACTGATGGCACCGGCAAATGGGAGTTCGGCAGCAACTGGTCTGGTGGTGCGCCTTCCATTAGCGACAGCGCCGACCTCATCACCAACGCCGGCAACAACACCGTCACCATCGACGCCGTCACCACCAACTCGCCCTCCACACTCACCATCAACAACCTCACCGTCGGCACATCGAACAGGCTTTCGCTCGCCAATGCCGGCACGGTCACGCCGCTGCACATCCTCAATGCTGCCACCGTCACGACCGGCGGCGCGATCACGTTGACCAATTCCGCATTGCAAATCGACGGGCTGCCCGTCGCCGGAGTCCCCCAACTCTCGGTGATCGACAGCCTGCTCTCCATGTCGAACAGCTTGGTTACCGCCAGCCATGAGCGGGTAGACGGGCTCAACAGCGCCGGCTTCATGACCATGGCCGGCGGCACCAACGTGACGAGGTTGCTCGAGATCGGAGCAACGGGCAATGGGACCGTCCGCGTGAATGGCGGCCAGTTGAATGTCACCAATCACGTGGATTCGTTTGTCTCCGGTGTGATCGATATCGGCGCTTCCGGGCAGGGCCAGTTGAGCGTTTCCGGCGGGACGGTTCTCGCCTCTTCCGTCGTGCTTGGCAACGGCGCGGGGACCGGGACGGTCTGGGTCAGCGGTGGCCAGTTGTTTGTCACAAACGAGCAAGTCACAGGCTACGCACCGAGCCCAACGATTCTCTGGGCCGCCGGTGGGGGCGGGCAGATGACCATTTCCAACGGCTCGGTCACGGCCGGGTCCGAACTCGTCGATAACGGTACGTTGACCATGGCCGGCGGCACCAACCTCATGAATCTCCTAGGTATCCCACTGAATGGCAGCAAGGGAACCGTCTTAATGTCGGGCGGCCAGTTGACCGTGACCAACGCCGAATACGTAGGCTACGGTTCCGGTCAGGGCATCTTCACCATGACCGGCGGTACCAATACGACTCCGTTGTTGGACATTGGGAACGGCGGCACGGGAACGGTTTCGGTGGCGGGCGGCCAGTTCAACGTCACCTACCCGCAGAATCCAAATGCAGGATCTTCCGGTCGAATCGACGTCGGAGACTACACGCTAGGACAGTTGATCGTTTCCGGCGGCTCGGTGCTCGCCAATTACATTGCGATCGCCAACCCCACCGGCACGGGAACGGTTTGGGTGACGGGCGGCCAGTTGGTTGTCACCAACAACAGCAATTTAAGCTCCAGCGGACCGGGCGGTTTCATTGACATCTTTGGTGGCGGGTCGGGACAAATGATCGTTTCCAACGGCACCGTGATTGCCAATGCCGTGCGAGTCGCCACAAACGGCACAGCCTTCTTCTCTGTGGTTGGCGGCAACGTCATCGTCGGTGACCAAACGTTGACGAACGGCTTTCGGGTTGGAACTTCCGTAGGCTCCACCGGCATCGTCAACTTTACCGGCGGCTCGCTGGTTGTCACGCAAGGCGTGATGAGCGTTGGCGTGAATGGTGTCGGCACCGTCACCGCGACCAACAGCACACTTGACCTCGGACAAACCGAAGTTGCATCAGGCTCCAATTCAGCGGGCACCATAACTCTGCAGGATGGTGCCACGATGAACGTCTCCAGCAATCTCATCGTTGCCTCGGGCGTGGGCGCGACCGGCGCCGTCACCATGACCGGCGGTTCCCTCTTCGTCCCCAACGGCACTATCGGCGTGGGCAACAATGGCAACCTGACCGGCGGCAGCGGCAGCGCGCAGATGACGATTGCCAATGCCTCGGTCACAGCCAAGGGCGTCAACCTCGGCAGCAGCGCGGGCGGTCACGGCATCATGACGATCCAGCCCGGCGCAATCCTGCATATCACCGGCGGCTGTGCTGCGTGCGGGCTCAGTTACAACGAAGGCATTTTGGATGGCGGGACGATTGACGCGACCAACGCTGACATGTTCGCGGGTCAGACCCATGCCGGCGAGTTCATCTCTTCCAATGGTGTCGCCACGGTGCGCTCGGCATTCATCGGCTTCGACAATCTCGGCTCCATGACGGAGGTCGGCGGCACATTAAACGTGCTGAGCAACCTGGTCGTCGGCACCTCGCTCGGAGCAACTGGCATCGTGACCATGACCGGCGGCTCGGTCTTCGTGACCAACGGCGTGTTCGCGGTGGGCAATGGCGGGTCGCTCCTGAGCACCGGCGGCGTCGGTCACGTCACGCTGTCCAACGGCGTGGTGGAGTCGGCCAGTATCTTGATCGGCGACAACTTCGGCAGCGACGCCAATCTGACCGTGGCCGGCACCAGCACGGTCCGCGCCCACGGCGGCCTGCGATCCAACGGGATCCGGACCACGGTGGTCAACGGCGGCACGCTCGAAGTGGTGCTCGGCCCGTCGCCCGCGTTCGAGGACCCAATCCTGCACGACCGGATCGTCATTTCCTACCTGGCCGACGGCAAAATGATTGTATCCAACGGCGCGGTCCGCGCACCAGGCCTGGTGGTCGCCGCCAGCGCCGGCAACACCGGTACATTGGAGTTGGACGGGGGCATCACCAGCGTGTACTCGAACATGACCATCGGTCTTGTCGGCTGCGGTTCCACCGGCATCGTCAAGGTCGCGGGCGGCAGCCTGTTCGTCACCAACGGCGGCAGCGCGATGTTGGAGGTGCGCGGCGGGACGTTCACGTTCAGCGCGGGCACGGTGATCGTGGACAGGCTGGTCATTACGAATGCGTGCGCGCGGTTTATCCGCACGGGCGGTGCGCTGGTGTACAGTTCGTTGTTGCTGGACCCGAACCAAAGCACCGCAGGCGACGGAATTCCGAACGGTTGGAAACTTTCGCACGGTCTGGATCCGTTTGACCCGAACCTCGGCAGCGAGGACGCCGATGGCGACGGGCTGAGCAACTTGCAGGAATATCTGGCCGGCACCGACCCCACCAACAGCGCGTCGGCATTTCGCATAACCAGTGTCATAAAGACCGGCAGCGATGTCCGCGTGATCTGGACGATGGGCAGCAATAAGACCAATGCACTGCAATTCGCCAACGGGGGAAATTACACGACGAACTTTACCGACCTGTTCACCGTAACGAACACCGTTGGCACATTGACGAACTACCTGGATGTCGGGGGCGCGACCAACATACCGACTCGCTTTTACCGGGTGCGCTTGGTACTCTGATCGCGCGTTGGAGGAAAGATATGGCATCCTTACTCATTACAAAAGGCCCTGCAACCCAGGTGGGGAAACATTTCGTCATCAAAAACCGTCCTCTCGCCGGTGGTCGCCATCCGTCACAGGAGATCCAACTTCTAGATCCGGAAGTGTCGCGGCGGCATTTTCTGATTAGGCCTCAGGGCGACGGCCATGTGGTTACGGACGCGCATGCAGCGGCAAATGGCGTGTATGTGAATGGGGCCAAGATCCAGGAGCACGTCCTGCAGGATGGAGATCAAATCCGCGTCGGTGCGACGGTGTTGGTCTATTCCACCAAAGATGATGCCGCTCAGACGGATGAAGTGCAGCACCAGCGCCGCGGTGAACGGCACCTGCGGGAAGGTGGCACGCTGGTGCGCGATCCCGGCTACCCCGAAATCCGGGGCTGACACCCAGTGGCAAACGACCAGCCTGAAGAATGAATCTTCGCGCGAGCGCCGGGTGGTGCTTTCTTGTGTTTTGCCGGTCAAACTCCCATAATCTTTGGCCGTTGGCTCCTGGGCTCGTCGTGCGGACACATGGCGAAGCTCATTGCGTACGATGAGTCCCCAACGGCAAGCGCCGGAAGAGAAAATTGGCCCCTACATCCTGCGCCGTAAACTCGGCGAGGGAGCCATCGGTGTCGTGTGGCTTGCGGTTGACCCGAAGTTGCGGCGTCAGGTCGCGGTGAAGCTGCTGCAACCGGAGTATTCCCGGGACGAGCGGATGGTTGGCCGGTTTCTGCGCGAGGCGCAATCGGCGGCGAAACTCAATCACCCCAACACGGTGGCCATTTACCAGGCGGGCGAATCCGGCGGGGCGGTATTCATCGTGATGGAATGGGTGGATGGCGGCAACCTCCAGGATTACCTCGGCGCGCATGGGCGCATGGCCTGGCCGGAGGCGACACGGGTGATACGGGACGCGGCTGCGGGATTGTCGGCGGCGCATGAAGTGGGATTGATCCACCGTGACATCAAGCCCTCGAACTTGATGCGGACAACGCGCGGCGTGATCAAAGTGGTCGATTTCGGACTGGCGCGACCCTTTGACCAACGGTCGGACATCACGCGACCGGGGGCGGTGATCGGCACCCCGGCCTATATGTCGCCGGAACAATGCGCGGGCGGGGATTTGGATGCGCGCTCGGATTTGTATTCGCTGGTTTGTACGTACTATCATTTGCTCGGCGGCGAACCGCCGTTTGGGAGTGGGAATATTGGGGACGTCCTTTACAAACAAAGGCACGCGCCCCTCCCCGATGTCCGTCTTCTCGTACCAGACCTGCCCGAGGCGATCGGCCAGATTCTCAGTCGCGGAACCCAGAAAGCGCCGACGGACCGCTTTGCCTCCGCGTCAGAATTGATCGCCCAGTTGGGCGCGGCGCTGGGGCTGCCACATGCTCCCGCCGCGGCAATGTCACCCGATCCGGAAGAAGCCGCGACCATCCTTTCCGAGCAGGAGACCGTGTTGTCGCCGAATGCGGCACCGTTGATACCCGAGCCGACTCCCTTGCCACCCAGCAATCTGCCGGTGCAGTTGACGAGCTTCGTCGGTCGCCGCAGGGAGATGATCGAGATCAAGCAGTTGCTGGACAAAACCCGTTTGTTGACCCTGGTGGGAACCGGTGGTTCTGGCAAGACACGCCTGGCACTCGAAGTCGCCGGCGAATTATTGGAGTCCTACAAGCACGGCGTGTCCCTGGTGGAATTTGCGGCATTGTCGGACCCGGCGCTCGTGCCGGACCGTGTGGTCGCCGCGCTGGGCTTGCGCGAGGAGCCGGGGCGACCGCTCACCGAGACGCTCGTGAACACGTTGCGGACCAAATGTGTGCTGTTGGTGCTGGATAACTGCGAACATCTTCGCAGTGCCTGCGCGCAGTTGGCGGAAACCCTGTTGCGCGGTTGCCCGAACATCCGAATCCTCGTCAGTAGCCGCGAATCTCTGCGGGTTGCGGGCGAAACAATCTACAATGTCGCGTCCCTGGGATTACCGTCGGCGCCACGCACGGCATCCACTGAGGCCGACCTTGCGACGGCATTGGTCCAGTTTGAAGAGCTTCGCAATTCGGAGGCCGTGCAACTTTTTGCCGAGCGGGCCGCCTCCAATCAGCCACGTTTTGCGTTGACCGATGGCAACGTCCGTGAAATCGCACACATCTGCCGACGCTTGGACGGCATACCGCTGGCCATCGAATTGGCGGCAGCGCGCGTAAAAATGTTGTCCGTCCAACAAATCGCGTCGCGACTGGACGACAGCATCCAATTGTTGACGCGCGGCGTGGAAACCGCGCTGCCGAGGCAGCAAACGCTACGGGCGACGATGGATTGGAGTTACGATTTATTGGAGGAGAAGGAGCGCGTCCTGTTCGGTCGGCTGGCGGTTTTTGCCGGTGGGTTCGCGCTGGAAACGTGCGAGTCCGTGTGTGTCGGTGACGGATTGCAGGGCGGTGAAATCCTCGACCTGCTTTCGGAACTGGTGGACAAATCCCTGGCGTCGGTCATCGAGGTGGACGAAGACCAGCAAATCCGTTATCGACTGCTGGAAACCATCCGCCAGTATGCGCGCGAAAAACTGGAAAGCACCTCGGATTCCGAGGGCGTGCGGGCACGGCACCGGGAGTTTTTCCTGCAATTGGCGGAACGCGGGGGTGCACAGCTGACGGGACCCGACCAGGCATCGTGGTTGCAGCGTCTGGAGATGGAGCATGACAACCTGCAGATCGCGCTGGCGTGGGCCGTTACCCGCGACGTTACCCTTGGTATCAGGCTGGCGAAGGCCCTCGGACGATTTTGGGAATTCCGCGGACACTGGAAGGAAGGACTGCGATGGTTGGAACAATGCCTGTCGGCTGGTGATACGGTGGCGAAGGACCTGCGCGCGGCGGCTCTCGATGCGGCCGGCAACCTGGCATCCTGCCAGGGGGATTACCGGCGGGCGCGGGCACTTTTTGAGGAGCAACTGGCTCTGCAGGAAGAGTTGGCCGACCAACGCGGCATTGCCGACGCTCTCCACAACTTGATGTCGGTGGCGTGGAAACATGGGAACTATGACGAAGCCCGTTCGCTTGAGGAGAAGAGCCTCGCGGTCCGCCGCACGCTGGGTGACAAGAGCGGTATCGCCAGTTCACTGCACGCCCTGGGAACATTTGCTCACGAGCAGGGTGATTTTCCGAAGGCCGTGGCGCTTTATGAAGAGGCGCTGGCGATTCGACGGGGACTCGGTGACATGGCCGGCATCGCGACCCTGCTCAACAACATCGGGAACCTTGCGCAAGCCCAGGGCCACAATGACCGGGTCCGCGCCTTACAGGAAGAAAGCCTGGCGATCCGGAGAAAAATCGGGGACAAAGCCGGGATTTCACAATCGCTGACGAATCTGGCCGTGCTGGCCCAGGAACAACGCGACTTCAACCATGCCCGCGCCCTGTTGGAAGAGAGCCTGACGATTGATCGTGAATTGGGAAACAAGAAGGGGATTGCTGTTTCACTGCGGAACTACGCCGAGTTGATGCAGTTGCAGGGCGAACTTCCCCGGGCAAGTGTCCTCTACCAACAAAGCCTCGGGCTCTTCCGGGAATTGGACGACAAGGTCGGCGTCACGGCATGCATGGAAGGGTTCGCCGTGCTCGCGACAATCCAGAACGAGGCCGACCGTGCGGCGCGCTTGTTTGGAATCGCCGAGGGATTGCGGGTGGCACTTGGTGCCGGGCCGTCGCTATCGTTTGAAACCGGCGAATACAACGCCCGGATCGAGGCGGCCCGCACTCAACTCGGCGGCGCGCCGTTTGCGACGCTCTGGTCCGAAGGAAAACAGATGGATCACGAACGCGCCATTTCTTATGCATTGCAAACTACCAGATCCACTGGCGGCAGTGGCGGCGGATAACCACGGAGGAATCCATGCCTTATCTTATTCAGAAGAAAACCGATGGCACGATGGTGCAACAGTGGCAGTTGGGGGAGAAAGCACTGACGTTCGGCCGTGGCAAGGATGTGGACGTAAAAATCGATGATCCGGAAATGTCCAAACGCCATTTCCTGATCGAGTACAAGGATGGTCGGCATTCTATCCGCGACCTGAAGTCGGTCAACGGCACGTGGCTGAATCAACTACCTGTCGCGGAAACCGGCCTGACGGCCGGAGATCGCATCCGGGCCGGGCAAACACTGTTTGCTTTTGAAAAAGGGCTGGGTACCGCCATCGGAGAATTGGCCCAGGGGCGCAAGAGCTACGAGACCGTCCTCAGGGAGATCACCAAAGATATTGGCAAACGCGTTCCCAGGAAACACAGCCCGCGCCCATCATGATTGGATCCGTCCCGACTGGTGTCAGTGGATTGTCAGAGAGCAAAAAATGGCGCTCCCGGCCCGATTCGAACGGGCGACCTGCGGTTTAGGAAACCGACGCTCTATCCATCTGAGCTACGGGAGCATGATTACTGCCGATAAGGTATTTGAAATGGCGTTGTGGGTCGAGCGCGTTTTGTCCGGGCAAGTACGATTACCGATGCGTAAAGATCGCGCGTATCACGAGCGACAAAGGAGCTTAAGAACGTAACACCGGCCCGACTGCATTGGACGCACCCCATTTCCAATCACGGACCTCCGGCAGGTCCTCGCCGAATTTTGCTATGTATTGTTTGTGCTCGATGAGCTTGTCCTGAAGTTGCTGCTTCAGATAGATGCCCCGGTCGCCGGTCTGCGGGAGGCGGTCAATGGCATCCATTACGAGATGGAAGCGGTCCAAATCATTCAGCACCGTCATGTCGAAGGGCGTGGTGATGGTTCCTTCCTCCTTGTAGCCGCGAACGTGCAGGTTCTCGTGGTTGGCGCGGCGATACGTCAGTCGGTGAATCAACCATGGATAGGCGTGGAATGCGAAAATAATGGGCTTCTCCCTGGTGAAGAGTTCGTCAAAATCCTTGTCACTCAGCCCGTGGGGATGCTCCGTTTGCGGCTGCAGTTTCATGAGATCGACGATGTTGATGACCCGAATTTTCAGATCGGGCAGATGGTGGCGCATGATGGAAACTGCGGCAAGCGTCTCCAGCGTGGGGACGTCGCCGCAGCAGGCCATCACCACGTCGGGCGCACCGCTCTGATCATTGCTGGCCCACGACCAGATGCCGATGCCCTTGCTGCAATGTTTGACGGCGGCGTCCATTGTCAGCCACTGCGGCGCCGGGTGTTTGCCCGCGATCACGACATTGACGTAATGGCGGCTGCGCAGGCAGTGGTCCATCACCGACAACAAACAATTTGCATCCGGCGGCAAATAAATCCGAACGACCTCAGCCTTCTTGTTCACAACGTGGTCGATGAAACCGGGATCCTGGTGCGTGAAGCCGTTGTGGTCCTGCCGCCAGACGTGCGAAGCCAACAGGTAATTCAACGAGGCGATCTTTCGTCGCCACGGCAAATGCGCGGTGACCTTCAGCCACTTGGCGTGCTGGTTGAACATCGAATCGACGATGTGTATGAACGCCTCGTAACAATTGAAAAGTCCGTGTCGACCGGTGAGCAGGTAGCCTTCCAGCCAACCCTCGCATTGGTGTTCGCTCAACACCTCCATCACGCGTCCGCTGGCCGCAAGAAATTCGTCGTTCGGCACGGTTGCGGCTTCCCATTGGCGATTGGTCGTTTCGAACACGGCTTCCAAGCCGTTGGAGAGTGTCTCGTCGGGACCGAAAATTCGAAAATTCCTCCGTTCACTGTTCAGCTTCACCACGTCGCGCAGGAATTTTCCCAGTACATGCGTGTCGCCGATGCCGCGAACTCCCGGCGAGGACACGTCGACCGCATAATCCCGGAAATCCGGCATCCGCAGGTCGCGGAGAAAAATACCGCCGTTGGCATGGGGATTTGCGCCCATGCGTCGCGTGCCCGTGGGCGCGAGTTCAGACAGTTCCGGTTTCAAGCGGCCCTGCCCATCGAAAAGTTCTTCGGGTCGATAACTCTTCAGCCAGTCTTCCAATTGCTTGAGGTGTTTGGGATTGGTGGCTGGGTCGGAGAGCGGCACTTGGTGCGAACGGAACGTGTCTTCAACCTCTCGACCATCGATCACCTTTGGTCCCGTCCAGCCCTTGGGCGAATTGAGAACGACCATCGGCCAGCAAGGACGGGCGGCGTCGCCGTCAGAGCGCGCCGCTTTTTGAATTTGTTTAATCTGCTCCACCACGGTGTCGAGCGTCGCGGCCATGGCTTCATGCATCAGCGCGGGTTCGTGACCCTCGACAAAATAGGGCGTCCACCCGTAACCGTGGAGCAACTGTTCCAACTCCTCTCTCGGAATGCGGGCTAGGAGGGTTGGGTTGGCGATCTTGTAGCCGTTGAGATGTAGGATCGGCAGGACCGCGCCATCGGCGGCCGCATTGAGAAACTTGTTGGAGTGCCATGCCGTAGCCAGCGGACCAGTTTCCGCTTCGCCGTCACCGACACAACAGGCAACGACGAGATCGGGATTGTCGAACACCGCTCCAAACGCATGGCTGAGCGAATATCCCAATTCACCGCCCTCGTGGATCGACCCGGGGCATTCCGGCGAAGCATGGCTCGGAATCCCGCCCGGAAATGAGAACTGCGTAAAGAGTTTTTTGAGCCCGGCCTCATCCCGGCTGATGTTCGGATAAACTTCACTGTAGGTTCCTTCGAGGTACGTGTTGCTCACGACCGCCGGGCCGCCGTGTCCGGGGCCGGAAATGTAAATCATATCCAGATCATATTTTTTGATGACCCGGTTCAAATGCGCGTAGATGAAGTTCTGCCCCGGCGTGGTCCCCCAGTGTCCCAACAGCATGTGCTTCACATGCGCGAGCGTCAGCGGCTGTGTGAGCAGGGGATTGTCCCAAAGGTAGATCTGTCCGACCGACAGATAGTTGGCGGCGCGCCAGTACGCATCGATCTTCTGGAGCTGTTCCGGAGTGAGAGTGCTTGTCTTCATGGTTTAATTTTCTTGGGGTCGCCAGGGCTGAGGACACGGATAACTGACCTGGCGATCATCAGTTCTTCGTCCGTGCGGATGACCCGCACGGCGACCTGACTGGAAGTTGTTGAAATCTGCGCTGCATTCTTCGCGTTGCGCGCCTCATGCAATTCGATGCCGAGGAAATCCAGTCCTTCGCAGATACGGGCGCGGATCGCCGGCATGTTTTCCCCAATGCCGCCGGCAAACACCAGTGTATTCAGGCCGCCGAGCGCGGCCGCGAAGGAGCCGATCCATTTCTTTACCTGATAACAAAACAGCGCCACGGCTTCCGCCGCCCGCACGTCATTGGCTTCCTGTGCGAGCAGGTCCCGCATGTCGGAGCTGGTCTCCGAGACGCCGAGCAGTCCGGACTCGTGGTTCACCATTTGCCCAAATCGTGATGCGGTCATTCGGTCCTCGTGTGCCAAAAACGAAAGGAGGCCCGGATCCAGATCGCCGGTGCGGGTGCTCATCACCAATCCCCCCGTCGGCGTGAAACCCATGCTGGTGTCGATGCTCTTGCCGTCGCGAACTGCGGCCAGGCTGGCGCCGTTGCCGAGATGCGCCAGGATCACGCGGCCCTTTGTTGCCGCCGGGTCGCCGAGCCGTGCGAGTTCCTCCATAAGGTAGGCATACGACAGACCGTGGAAACCGTACCGCTGAATTCCTTTTGCGTCGAAGCGTCGCGGAATCGGCAATAACTTCGCGACCCGCGGCATGGTGCGGTGAAACGCTGTGTCGAAGCAGGCCACCTGCGGTAGTTTCGGATGACGCTGGCGGAACGCTTCCATCAGTTCTATCTCGCGGGGCAGATGTTCCGGGTCGTACGGCCGGAGGCGATGCAGTTCATCGAGCAACTCCGGCGTGACCCGTTCCGGCTCGGTATGAGTCATGCCGTGTACTACTCGATGCCCCACGGCCCGAACCGAACTGAAGCCATCCTGCTGTTCGATCCAATCGATCAGGAATTTCGCTGCCGACTTGTGATCGGAAGCGGCAATGCGGCGACTATCCTGCGGTTTCCCTGTGCGATCACGGAACGTCAGATTTGTTCCGCTCAAGCCGATGCGATCAACCTTTCCATAAAGTCTTCGCTTCTGTAGGTCGCCCGTCTGGTACAGCGCAAACTTGATGCTCGAAGAACCGCCGTTGATCGTCAGGACACAAGCCTGGTTGAGTTTCTTCGCCATGAGGTAGTAACCTCTTGATCTCCGGTTGTCGTTACGGTTCCATGCCGAGTTCTGGCATCCGCAAGGCACCGGAATCGGTAGCGCCAAGCCCGAGTTCGCGCGCGACGCGCGCCAACGGCTGGATGACTTCAAGCGCGCGCGCCAGCGTTGCCTCGCCGGCTTTTTGGCTGTTGTCGGGACCGCCACCGAGGAGCGCCTCCAGTGGCGACTTCTTCAGGGGAAACTCTTTCAGGCGGATCTTCGCGTCCACAGGCAATCCCGCGGCCTCGCGCACGAGACGGACCGCAACGGGAAATCCACCGAGTTCATCCACCAGGCCGAGCGCCTTGGCGTCTTCACCCGTCCAGACGCGGCCTTTGGCGATTTCGAGCACTTTCTCTTTCGGCAGCTTGCGGCCCTCCGCAACCTTGGTTGTGAAATCCTCGTAGATGCGGTCGAGCAACGTCTCGAACCGTGCCCACTGTTCGGGCGTGTAATCTTTCAGCCCCGTGAACACCATGGCATTCGAACTCGTATGCACTTCATCCCACGAGATGCCCAGCTTGTCCCAGAAATTCGTCGTCAACATCTTGCCCGCAAACACGCCAATGGATCCCGTCAGCGTCGCCGGTTCCGCGACGATCTTGTCCGCTGACATCGCGACGAAATAACCGCCCGATCCCGCGACCGAACTCATCGACACAATCACCGGCTTGCCAGCCTTCTTGGCGCGCACCGTTTCCCGCCAGATCGTGTCGGACGCAGCGTACGAACCGCCAGGGCTGTTGATGCGGAACAAAATGGCCTTCACCTTCTTGTCCTCCACCGCCGCCCGGAACGCCGCCGCCACCGTGTCCGCGCCCATCGTCACCTCTTGGAACACCGGATCGTAGCCGCTCTTGCCGCGATTCACCCCGCCGACTCCATATATAAGAGCCACCGTCGTCCCTTTGTCGTACAGGCCGCCGGCACGCTCGCTATATTTCGAAAGATAGAGAAACTTCGCATCCGCACCGGCCTTCTTCTTGATCTCCGCGTACGCGTCGTCGCGGTACGCAAGTTTGTCCACGAGTTTCGCCTGCAACGCCTCCTCGCCGAGGAACGGCCCGCGATCGATCAGCGCCCGCACTTCGGTTTCCGACATCTTGCGCCTTTCCGCGATGCCCTTTACGATCTGGCCAAAGATCGACTCCACTAACTTCGTCGTCGCCTCGCGATGCGCCGCGGTGTATTTCTTCTCGGTCAACTCGTTCATTGCGTTCTTATACTCGGATCGATGGTCCATGCGCGGAACGAACCCAAGTTTGTCGAGCGTCCCGCGGATGAACGGCGTCTCCGCCATCAATCCCGCTAGGCCAACGTCGCCCGACGGCTGCAGGTAAATCTCATCGAACGCCGTCGCGAGGTAATACGAAGTGTTTCCCTTGGTGCCCTCGCCGAAGGTCTCCGCATAAGCGATGGCCGGTTTGCCCTTGCCGCGAAACGCAATAATGGCATCGCGGATTTCCTGGATTTGCGCGGCGGAATAACCGGCTTCACCCACGCGCGCAATCAAGCCGACCACCCGATCATCCGTCGTGGCCCGCTCCAACGCCTCGATCACGCCCAGCACCGTTGGCGCCCTGCTCCCCGACACGATTTTCGCCACCGCATCATCGGGGACGTACTCGACCAGGCCCTTCTCAAAATCAGCTTCGAGGATCACCTTCGAGGGAACCGGACGCTTGGCCCCAAGCGCGCACACCGCACCGACGACCGCCACCATCAGAACCAACGCCCCCACGACCGCCAGCAACCCTACACCGAGTTTCACCAAGGTCTGCAGTTTCATGATTCTCCTCCGATGATCAGCACGCCCAACAGTCGATGCCCACCCTACTCCCGCGTCCTCCCCGCGACAAGCGAACGTTCGTCGTCACAGTTCTCCTTCGTGTGTTCCGTGTTGAACAGGCAGCCTGCCCTCCACAGCGTCCTCGCGACGGAGGATCTCGCCTGTCGAATTTAATAGCATCAAACCAACGAGCAACCCGGATCGAGCATCAAAAAGGCGGGCTAAACCTGGAGAAATGCCCTCAAAGCGCCTCAAAACACCCCCCAAATTGGGTTCGTTTTCCAAAACGAACCCAAATTATTTAGCCAAATTTTTGCGTCACTTCCAATTGCCCCACAATTACTTAACACCATTTTGCCTCGCCAAAAAAATTGGGTTCGTTTCGCAGAAACGTATATACCCCCTTTCTCCCTCCCCAAAGATAGCATTAACGACCATAGGCTCTCGCCATTGCTCTTCGTCTTCTGGCATTTTCCGTTCATTTTACTTCGACCTTTTGCCTTCCTCGTCGCGCCATAGCCTCGGGCGACGGCGGATACCTTTCCCGACAGTGTCGACTATACCTCTCCCGCGACACCACGTCCAGCAAAATTATCGATTAACGATATGCTGGAGGCTCCTTGGTTCTTCTGTGCATATCATCGCCGCAAGAAGTTCTGGTGTCATCCCGCGCGGAGGACTAGCATCAGGGGATGGACGACGCCCTGCTTTGGCATCGACTGCAGTTCGCCTTCACCATCACCTATCATTATCTCTTTCCGCAACTCACCATGGGGTTGGCGTGGATCCTCGTTTACTGGAAGTGGCGCCACCTCCGCACTGGCGACGAACGTTATGGGAACGCCGTCCGGTTCTGGGCGCGCATCTTCGGCATCAACTTCACCGTCGGCGTGGTCACGGGCATCCCGATGGAATTCCAGTTCGGCACCAACTGGGCGAATTTTTCCCGCTACTCCGGCAACATCATCGGCCAAACGCTCGCCATGGAAGGCATGTTCGCCTTCTTTCTCGAGAGCGCAATGGTCGGGGCCATGGTTTGGGGCGAGAAACGACTGGGCCCGCGCAATCATTTCCTCGCCACCCTGGGCGTGGCCGTTGGTAGTTGGCTCTCGGGCTACTTCATCCTTGTCACGAATGCTTTTATGCAGCACCCCGTCGGTTACGCGCTGGCCGCTGATGGCACCTTGCGGCTCGCGGATCTCCAGGCGTATTTGCTTAATCCCTGGGCCCTGGTCGTCTTCCTCCACAACCAAACCGCCGCGGTCGTAACGGGATCATTCGTGGTGGCCGCCGTCGGCGCGCTTTACGCCTTGCGTAACCGGCACTCCGCCCAAGCCTCGCTCTTTCTCAAGACAGGCACCATCGTCGGCTTGGTCGCGTCCGTACTCGTGGCATTTCCTACTGGCGATATGCATGCGAAGAAAGTCGCCCAGTACCAACCCGTCGCGCTGGCCGCAATGGAAGGCCGCTTCCACAGCGGCCCCATGGCCGAAGTCAACATGATCGGTCAGCCGAACATGAAGGAGCGCCGACTCGATAATCCAATTCGCATCCCCGGCGCGCTCAGCTTCCTGGCCTACGGCAGTGTCTACGCAAACGTCCACGGCCTGGATGAATTCCCCGAAGACACCTGGCCGACCAATATCGAACTGCTCTATTACGCCTTCCATATTATGGTGGGCCTCGGCACGATCTTTATCGCGCTCATGGCTTGCGCCTGCTTCCAACTCATGCGCGGCCGACTGGAAAAAACGCCCGCATTACTTTGGTTGCTGATGCTGGCATTCCCATTCCCGTTCATCGCCACCTCCGCCGGCTGGATGGTGGCGGAACTCGGTCGCCAACCGTGGCTCGTCTATGGACTTCTCCGCACCGCTCAAGGAAGCAGCGAAGTGGTCAGTGGCGGCGACGTGTTGTTCACTCTCATCGGTTTCGTGGGTCTTTATTTCGTGCTGGGCGTGCTCTACCTGTTCATGGTCGGCCGCGAAATTCTCCACGGCCCGCAGCCCGCTTCGTCCACCACCAAACGGGGAGCCGCCCATGGTTGAAACCTGGTACGCCATCCTGTCGTTCATGCTCGTGATGTTCATCATCCTCGACGGCTTCGCCATCGGCGCGGGAACCCTGCAATACGCCGTCGGCAAGACCGACGCGGAACGAAGATTGGTCCTTCGCGCCATCGGCCCGCTCTGGAGCTGGCACGAAGTCTGGCTCGTCAGCTTCGGCGGGACGCTCTTCGTCGCCTTTCCCTCGGTCCTGGCTTCCGCCTTTGCGGGATTCTACCTGGCGTTTTTCCTTTTGCTCTGGTCGCTCGTGCTGCGTGGTGTGTCCCATGAAGTCAGCGGCCACATCGACGATCCACTGTGGCGCACCGGCTGGCATTTCTCTTTCGTGGCCTCAAACATCCTGCTCGCCATCCTCATCGGCGCCGCGCTCGGCAACGTCGTGCGGGGCGTTCCGCTGGACGTCCGTGGTCGGTTCACCCTCAGCTTCTTCACCCATTTCGGCGTGCGCGGTCACGTCGGCATCCTGGATTGGTACACGGTCTCGGTCGCGGTCTTCACCCTGGTCACACTCGCGGCCCACGGTGCGGTCGCTTTGGTATTGAAAACTACCGGCCCAGTCCACGACCGCGCCGAACGGCTCGCAAAGCTCCTTTGGGATATTGTCCTGGTGCTGCTCGTCGTGATTACGGTGGAGTCAGGATATGTGCGACCGGATCTGTTTCCGGGAATGCTGCGCCAACCATTCGCCTGGCTCGGCGTGGCCGCCGTTCTCGGCGGCCTGCTGGCGGTATTCATCGGCCTCCGCAACCGCCTGGAAAAGAGTGCTGTCATGGGTTCCTGCGCGTTCCTGGCCGGCCTGATGATCGCCGGGGCCGCCAGCGTTTTTCCCGTCATGCTCCACTCCACGCTCGCGCCAGAAAACTCCCTCACCGCGTATGAAGGCGCCGCCACGGGACACGGCCTGGCCATCGCGCTCGTCTGGTGGCCCGTCGCCTTGGTGCTGTCCATCGGTTACTCCCTCTTTATCCACCGCCACTACGCGGGCAAAGTGCGGCCAGCAGAGGACACCGAGAGCCCCTATTGAAAATTTATTGAGTCTTCGTGTTCCATCGGTTGTCTATTGTGTGTTCCGTGCTAAGTTTTGAGTAGGCAAGTTCCGTTATCAAGCAAGGAGACCGACCATGGATATTCTGGTCCAAGCCGACGGTGTCACACTCTCGGAAGTCATCAAGGATGCCATCGATGAAAAAATCGGGCGGGTCGAACTTTACGCGCCCCGCGCGGTACGCGCGCGCGTGCGGCTGCGCAAAGTCAGCGCCCACCCCTCGCCGCGTCAATTCACCGTCCGCGTGCTCGTCGAAATTCCCGGCGCCGACCTCAGCGCGGAGGAATCCAGCGCCGATGTCATCGGCGCGCTTGAAGTAGTCGCGGGAAAAATCGAGCGCCGCCTGCGCAAACGCAAAACGGACCGCCTCGCCAAGCGCGTCCGCGGCACCCGCCGCAAACCCTAGGCGAGAGATGGTCGTGCTACCGCGAACGGACAGGCCGTGCCCCTGTCTTTTCCTATCCCTCAACCAAGGTGTTTGTGATACCCTCGCCGGGTGGTCATTCGTAACGTCATTCTCGATTGGTCCGGCACGCTCGTCGATGATTTGCTGCCGGTGGTGAGGACCACGAACCACGTGCTCGCGTTCTGTGGTTTGCCGGCGATGTCCCTGCCGCAGTTCCGCGCGGAGTTTTGCCTGCCGGTTCGCAAGTTCTACGAGACGCGCGTCTCCCACATACCGCAGGCGAAACTGGAAGAGATTTTTCTGGCAGAATATCCAAAACACCACGCCGCCATCACCGTCCTGCCGCACACGCAGGAGTTTTTGCGCTTCTGCAAGGAACGGCGCATGGGCGTGTACATCGCCAGCACGGTCGATCCCCACACCTACGAAACGTTGGGGGATCTTTTCGGTATCAAATCTTTCATTACCAAGCCATACATTGGCATTGTCGACAAGACATCGACGATCCACCACATCCTCGACGAGAACCACCTCGACCGCGACGAGACGATGTTTGTCGGCGACATGGAACACGATATCGAGGCCGGTCAGGCGGGCGGCATCCACACCTGCGCGGTGTTGACGGGCTACAATTCCCTCGAGAAACTGCGCGCGATGGGACCCGACCTCATCTGTGAGCATCTCGGTGAGTTGCAACAATTCCTCGCCAAGCCCGAGGTCGTGCGTGGATAAGATCGTCATCAAGGATCTCGAGGTGGACGCGCACATCGGCGTCACGGAATCCGAGCGCGCACAGGCCCAGAGATTGCTCATCACGGTGGAGATGGAACGCGACCTCACAGAAGCGGGGCGTCAGGATGCCGAAGCCGCTACGAGCCGCTACGATATCGTCGCGGACCTGGTCCGCCAGTTGGTCACGGAACGGCCGCGCAAATTGGTCGAGGCGGTCGCCCATGAAATCGCCGGGGCAATTCTCGCCCGCCAGATGGCCGATGCGGTGACGGTCGAGGTGAAAAAGTTCAGCATCCCGCGCAGCCAGTACGTCTCGATCCAGATTCGTCGCGCCCAATGAGGACTCAATGCGGACCTGCTACTGCTTGATATTGGCCGTGTGGTTGCTGGCCGGACTTTACGCCCGGGCCGACACCGTCAAACTCAAGGACGGCACGGCGCTCGAGGGTGAGATCGTGTCCGAGGACGCTTCGTCGCTTTCGATCCTGCTGGAGTTCGCCGGCGGGACGATCACGCAAACACGCCGCGTCGACAGGGCGGACATTGCCGCGGTCATCCGCTGGACGCCCGAGCAACGGGCCGAGCATCAGATAGCGCGTGACTACGAAAACCTGCAGAAGTATCAACTTAGCCCGAGCGACAGCTACAGGGTTGAGTACTACGACCAGGTCATCAGCGACGTCTTCGGCGCGTTCCTGAAGGAACACCCGAACTCGCCCTACGCGTCGAACGTGACCGAGCGCATCGTTGGGTGGAAGGCGGAGCGCGATCTGGTGGCCGCCGGAAACGTCAAGTTTCGTGGCCGATGGTCGCCTGCCGCGGAGGTTGCGCCGCAGATGGAGCGCGCGTGGGGCCAGCAGTTGCTGCAAGAATCCCGCGAACTCATGGCCCAACGCCGATTCGAGACGGCTGTCCAACGGCTCCAGTTCGTCGTTCGCATGGAAAGACAGCCGGAGCTGGCTTCGGCGGCACGACCGTTACTGGTGTCCGCTTATCAATCGGCCACGAATTCGCTCGACCGTCAACAACGGCAATTGGTGGGTGAGGTCTCGTCTGCTCGGGATCGGGTGGATCGGGCTCGTCAGGCACTGCGCTCGGCCGAGGCAACGCTGGCGCAGGCCACGGATCGCAACTCGCTGTCAACCACCCAGGCCCACATCGCCGTTGATCAGGCCCGCAGTGAACTCAATGCCGCCCAGAACCAATTTGATTTCGCCGTGAGTCAACGCGATGCCGTAAAACAGAGGCTCACAACGCTGAAAGCGCACCCACCCGAGCTAACGACCCCGACGAATACCGTCGAGGCATCCAGGGCTCCACCCGCGCCATCGCCCGCGCCGCCACCCGCCGCGGAGTCGCCCGAAGTGCTCGGGGGCCTCGTTGCCTGGGCAAAGAACAACTGGGTGGCGATGGCGATCATCGTCGTCGCGATTCTTTTCTTTATCTCCCGGTTCCTGATCAAGGATTGAACTGCGGGAGCTTGCGACCAACCTTCATTGCCAGTATTTTTGAAAGTCGTCCCCGTCCTTCTTTTCAAAGGTGGGGAACCGCGTGTGCCCCGGATCGTTCGCTTTGACTCCCACCGCATCCTCGATGTACCGATAAACCGCGATCGGGTATCGATCAAACGGCACTGTCAAGGCGTCGCGATTATACGGCTCCCAGATTTTGGGGACAACGACCGACAGGCTCGTCATCACGCAGCAAACCAGGATCGTGGCGGCGATGAAACCAAAAACGAATCCCAGGACCCAATCGAGGATCTTCGGGTAGCGCGGCACCGCATCTTGCGTGAGACGATTGAGCACCAGGATCAACGGCAGGCACCCCACCAAAAACACCGCCCAATACGCCCCGAATGCGCCATAGGCGCCCGCCCCCGGCATCACCGATTCCACCCAGCGCGTCGCCTCGTACCAGTATCGCAGCGTCACCATCATCGCAAAGAACAACAGCACGGCACTGGTCAATTCGTAGAACACACCGAATACGACCGCTCCCCCCCATGCCAATGTCAGGATTAACGCCATCGCGCCAATGCTGAGGATCAGTGGGATGGTTTCCGCCATAATCAGCTCGCTTGCATCACTTCCTCCACCGACGTGATGCCCAGCAAAATTTTTTCAGCGCCATCACAGTAGTAGGACCGTAGGCCCTTCCCGGCAGCCAGCTTGGTCAGTACCTGCTCGTTGGCACCCTCGTTCAACGCCTTGCGCAACTCCTCGTCCAGTACAAGCATCTCGAAAATACCGGTGCGGCCCCGATAGCCGGTCTCATCGCACGCCTCGCAACCCACCGCGCGATAAAGGGGGCTTCCCGGCTCGAAATCCAAACCGATCTCATCCAATTCATGTCCCGTTGCCGGATATGCCACGCTGCATTTCTTGCACAACACACGCACCAGCCGCTGGGCCACGACCAGCAGCAGCGCCGAGGAAATCTGGTAGCGCTCCACGCCAATCTCTTCCAAACGCGCGATCGTCCCCACCGCGTTCTTCGCGTGTAGCGAGCTGAATACCAGGTGTCCCGTCAACGCGGCGCGGACCGTGATCTTGGCCGCCTCCGCGTCGCGCATCTCTCCCACAAAAATCACGTCCGGATCCTGCCGCAGAATCGAACGGAGCCCCGCTTCGTAGCTGACACCCGCTTTCACGTTGACCGGAATTTGCGTCGCCCCCTCCAGTTCGTACTCCACAGGGTCTTCGATGCTCATGATGTTCAACCGTTTTCGGTCGAGCCGGCTCAGCGCCGCGTACAGCGTCGATGTCTTGCCCGACCCGGTCGGGCCGGTCGCGAGGATAATGCCGTTACGCGAGTGAATCACGCGGTCGAAGCGCTCCATCATGTCCGGGCGCATTCCGAGGTCGCCGAGGCCCAACACCCCGCTCTTACGGTCCAGGATGCGCAGCACCATCTTCTCGCCGTGAATCGCACTGGTCGTCGCCGCGCGGAAATCCACCTCGCTCGCTCCCGTGCGCACGCGAAATCGGCCGTCCTGCGCTCTCCGTTTCTCCGCCACATCAATCTGCGCCAGGGTCTTCAGCGCCGCGACCACACGCAGCCCGTCCGCCCTGGTAAATGTTAACCGCTCCTGCAGTGCGCCGTCGATGCGGAAGCGGACACGGCACCCGTCGGCCTGTGGCTCGATGTGAATGTCGCTGGCGCGCTCGCTGATGGCATCCTCCAACACCTCGCGCGCCGCCTCGATGCCGGTCATTTCCGGCATGTCCTTGCGGATCGCAATCGGATTGCCATCCACATCGAGAAACTCCATCCCGACACGCTGTTTCTTGGCCCCAAGCGTCGCGGCGATCTTTGTCCGCCCGCCAAACAGTCCCCGCTTCTTTGGGGCCTCGTCCGACTTCAAACCGGCCACGCGGCCGGTAAGTGTCCGGGGTGCCTCACCATCGCGTAAACGATGCCGACGCTTCCCCAAATACATCAGGAACCCGGCGAACGGGAGCAAAAGCACGCTCGCGTTGACGCGGCGGACCGTCTCGGGCATTCCCTTCACGTCATGCTGTACCCAAACCAGCGCTGCGATCCACCCCATCGTGGCCACACTGAGGAACACGAGAAAAACATCCATTCTCCAGCGATGAACGTAAGGCGCCGGTCCGAGAGGCAGGGACGGTTTCTGCGGGGTCGGCTGTTCGGTTGGGACGACTTCAACGCCGTCGATGCTTTCGATTGATGCGAGGGGCAGCTTGACCTCGCCCTGCGGCATGGCGATTCGGATGCTGTAGCCATCGCGCGCCACAATCTTCACGTCATCATAAACAGTGCCGTCCTTCAGCTTCACTTCGGATGCGAACAGCGAGCCGACGGCCAGGAAAACCCCGATAACAACCAGGTTGAAGCTTCGCAAAGTGGCGTGCGCCTCCGTATTCGATGTTCACTGTGCCCGCCCTTCCGACGATGAGTCAACAGCTATTCCGACTAATCGTCGGCCGGCTCGTTCGCGGCCAACTCCTCGGTCACCTTGGAGTGGTTGCCCTGCGCCTTGATCATGCCGCTCTTGCGCGCGAAGTCGAACAAACCGCCGGCGTCGATCACCGGCCGCGCCTCACCGAGCGGCTTCGTCGCAAGAACGTTCGACGTCTTGAGGACCTTCAACGTGTTCCCGTCCAGGTCGAGTTCCACCTCGTCGCCCGTCTTCACCGTCTCACAAATCCGCGCCGTCGCTTCCACCGGGTAAAGTTCGCCCGTCGCCACGCTGTTACGGAAGAAAATGCGCGCAAAACTTTCCGCCACCACCGCCTCGCAGCCCGCCGCGCCGAGCGCGATCGGCGCGTGCTCGCGCGAACTGCCGCAGCCGAAATTGCGCCCGCCGATGACAATCGTGTACGGTGTCTGTGTCTCGCCTTCGGGAATGAAACGGGTCGGGTACTGATCCTTCGGTAGCCCGCACAACGCGAAGCTGCCGAGCTTCACGTATTCCTCGGGAATCGTCGGCACGAGGTTCAAATACTGCGCCGGAATGATCTGGTCGGTGTCAATATTGTCCCGCACCACGTATGCCTTGCCGCGAATGACCTTGCTCATGACCGGACCAGCCTACGCAATTACCGGAACTGAATCAATCCTCAAAACTACAGCATTTTATTCGTTTCGGAAGACGTTCAATTCTGTCTCTCAACTCTTTCCAGACAGGCCGAAAGCCCAATTCTGCGAATGGCCACCGTCGTTTCGAGCTTGGCAAGGTGGCTGCTTTACATTTGGCCATGCCAGAGTACAGCGACCCGGAAAAAAACTATACGGTCATTTATCCCGATGGGTGGCTGCCTCTGACCCATGAGGGCTCCCCGCACGTCAGCCTCGCCAGTTTGACCACTGGCGGGTACCTGAAGATGGAGGCCTGCCAGTTTGAAAAACAAACGCCCGAATCGATGCGCCCGGATCGCGCGTTGCAATCGCTCATCGACTGCGAAAAGCGCACCTGGCCCCAGATCGAGGAGCCCGTCATCCAACGCGGCTCCCGCAGCGGTTCCACGCTGGCGTACATGACCTACACGCGCGCCGAACCGAAAGACGATGATCACCTCGCTGATTTCGGCCATACACGCGTCTGGATCTTCAGCCGCGGCCGCGTCCAGGTCCGCTGTCTCTACCGCTGCCGCAGCAGCGATGCCGGCGTCGACGACGATGAACTCGAGGAGATCATCGGCTCGCTGGAACTGCACGACGAACCGCACCTCGACACGGCCAGTTTCACCAACTATTACTTCAGCCTGCTAAAACACCAGCGCCCGCAACTGGCGATCCGCTCACCTGAAGGCCTGGCATTGACGCTTGCGGATGGGCAGACCGTGTTGCTCGAGCACCTCTATCATCATTACCTGCTCGAACCGCACCGCATGGACGATTTGATCGAGTCGCACATCAACCTGCTCGACTACTGCGGCGACGATGTGCCCGACTTGAAAAGCTACAAGCAAATCAAGCCGCTGTTGTTCCCAAAGATTTTTCGGACAGCCTCGCGCAATCTGCCGGCGCACCGGGCGCCCTTGTGGCCCGGCATCGGCATCGGCGCGGTCGTCCAGGGCTCCGTCTTCACCTACGGGGTGAACTCGGAACGGTTGAAAAACTGGTCGCGGGATTCGCTCAACGAAATCATGGAAGATCTACTCGACAATCTCTACAGCATCTCGCCCGTCGCGCCCCGCGGCCTGCGCAATGAGGACAGCCAGACACAGGCGATCAGCTACGTTGACCACGCCTTCAGCGCGTCGTTCATCCTCTTCGAGGATTTCTATAACACGACTGCGCACAACCTCAGCACGGACGAATTTCTTGTCGGCCTGCCCGACCCGAGTTGCGTCTCCTGCTTCCGCGACGACGACCCGCGCTTTGTCGTCCAGCACACCGCCATGCTCCGCTGGGATTACCACCGCAGCGTCGAGAAATTGACCGATGCCATCTACCTCGTCACCGGCCCAAGTCCCAAGGACGTCAAACCCTACGACATCCTCCACTGCTGCCCCAAGAAGGCGTAGCCGAATGCGGCACTGGCCGCATGAGCCGTAACGCAGTGAAGACGCGACCAGTGAGTGCCGAGGTCGCAAACGCCCACATTTTCCGCGGCAACCCCGCCTCTTTTTGGAGCGTGCAAATTACAGTGTGCCGATTGAAGACCATCCTCGCTTCTCATTGCGCATCAACCTGTTAACTGGTGGGTTCGTTTCGCAGAAACGGTATTTTTCAGCGCCTTCCTCTGGTGTAGCGGCGCTTCTATGAAGCGCCGAATGTGGACACCGGCAGATCAACATTAGTTTTTCAAAGAACCGTCCCAATCTTACTCCGCCCCACCTCGCAAGTCCAGTGAAAAACATCGCTTTCCGATATATGGCGCGGCTCCATCAGTCCAGTTCAGCTTGTAAAGCAAGCGGGCAAGGAGTATCGTGGGTTGTGAGGTCTGGGATGAAAAAAGGGATCGTCTGTTATCTACTGTTGTGTCTCAGTTGTGCGCCCAGCCTATTGGCTCAGACGTTTCAAAATCTCGATTTTGAAGGGGCAAATGTGCCTGTTTTGCCCATCAACCAGACTGCGGCTGTGTCAGTCACAAACGGCCTTCCTGGTTGGTCGGCATACATTGGGACAAATCAACTCACAACAATCGGTGAGAACTCTATTACGCTGGGGAACGCTAATTTGGGCATTTTGGCACCAAACTATCTGTCCCCAGCGTTCGGTGCGCAATTTCAGCCCCTCCAAGGGCTCTACTCCGCCATTCTCCAAGCGGGTGGCACCCAAAATCAAGGAGCACAGCCAGCCAGCATTGCCCAAACAGGTCTGATCCCGGCTGGCGTTAAGTCGGTCCAGTTTGAAGCCACGATTCAGTTGACCTTTACAAACGTTCCCAGCGATGTCGCCGTCGCCGTGGGCGGTGTGAACACGCCCATCGTGCCACTTGGTGGCAACTTCTATGGGTGCGACATTTCCGCGTTTGCCAACTCGGAGGAGGAAATTAGCTTTTCGATGCTAACCAACTTCGGTAACGGCCTCATGCTTCTGGACGCGATCTCGTTTTCCACTCAGGCCGTCCCCGAACCGAGCGCGTTGATGCTATTGGTAATTGGCATCGGGGGCCTTGCCTGTTGGCACCGAACTCGCCGCTGTAAAGGGGTCGGTCTACAATATTAACGCAAGCGGCACAGTTGCATGACGCGAATGCAGGAACCCGTCGCTAGAGCGCCGCGATAATCGCCTCCGTCATCTCCACCGTCCCGGCCTTGCCGCCGAGGTCACCGGTAACGTGCTGCCCTTCCCGCAAGACCTTCTGCACTGCGTCTTCCACGCGCGCGGCGATCTCCATCTCGCCAAGATGCCGCAGCATCATCACCGCGGAAAGCAGCAACGCGGTCGGATTCGCCACGCCTTTTCCCGCGATGTCGGGCGCGCTGCCGTGCACCGCTTCAAAAATCGCGCCGTGCTCGCCGATATTCCCGCTCGGCGCCACGCCAAGGCCGCCGATGAGGCCCGAGCAGAGGTCGCTCACGATGTCGCCGTACAAATTCGGCAGGACCATGACATCAAATCTTTCCGGCCGTAGCACAAGCTGCATGCAGGTGTTATCCACGATCATCTCGTCGTAGGGAATCTCGGGAAACTGCTGCGCCACCGCGCGGCAGCACTCCAGAAACAGCCCATCGCTCCGCTTCATGATGTTCGCCTTGTGGACCGCTGTGACTTTCTTCCGCTTCTGCGCGCGGGCCAACTCGAACGCGTAACGCGCGATGCGGTCCGACGCCTTCCGCGTGATCACCTTCAGCGATTCCACCACCCCCGGCACCACCTCATGCTCCAGCCCCGAGTACTCACCCTCAGTATTCTCGCGGACAACGATGATATCGACGTTGTCATAGCGCGACCGGACGCCGGGACGGGTTTTCGCAGGCCGCACGTTCGCATACAAATCGAACGTCTTGCGCAACACCAGATTCAGGCTCGTGTAGCCCGTGCCCACCGGCGTCATGAGCGGCCCCTTCAAAGCAATGCGATTATGCCGAATCGAATCAAGCACCGCCGCCGGCGGCACCCCTTTCGTTTCCGTGAGGATAATTTCATTCAGCGGCTGGAAGTCCCATTGCACCGGCGCCCCCGCCGCCGCCAAAACCTTCTGCACAGCGTCGGCGATCTCAGGCCCGATACCGTCCCCCGGAATCAAAGTCACCGTATGCGTCATGGCCCGATGCTAGGCGAAGTTTGCCAACGCGTCAAAGAGAAGTCCCTTTGTTATCGCTCTCCTCACGAAAGGGCAGCGCGGAAATCGGGATCGTCGGGTTCTTCTGCACAAAATAATCGCACGTCCACTCGCTCGGAAACAACAGGGCCCGCCGCTTGGCGCTGTCGAGCGCCACGCGCACCCCGGTCGGGATGGTCGCCGCCACCAGCATTTCGGCGGAAACCGTCGGGGAAATCCATCGCAACGTTTTCCACGGGACCTCTTCCAACCGCGACGCGGCGCCGTACTCCGATTCCAATCGGAACTGCACCACCTCGAATTGCAACGGCCCCACCGCCGCCAGCAACGGCACCTTCTCCGCCGCATCCGGTAACTCGAAGGATTGGACCACCCGTTCCTGCAACAGCTGCGCAAGTCCCGCCCGGAACCGCTTGAAATGCGCAGGTGATGGATTGCGCAGGTAGGCAAAACATTCGGGGGTGAACTGTGGTATCTCGTCGTATTGAATGGTTGGGTCGGTGCTGAGGGTGTCGCCGATGCCAAATTCGTCGTGGCCCACAAGTCCGATGACATCGCCGGGATAGGCCTCATTCACGGTTTCGCGTTCGCGCCCGAAAAGTTTGTGCGAACTGCCGAGCCGGACCTTCTTGCCGGTGCGTGTATGAATCGCCATCATATCGCGCTCGAATTTACCGGACACGACCCGCACAAACGCGATCCGGTCACGATGCCGCGGATCCATGTTCGCCTGGATCTTGAAGATGAATCCAGAAAACGCCGCCTCTTCCGGCGCGATCCATCTCTCCCCCGAACGTCGCGGCGTCGGCGCCGAGGCGTGTTCCAGAAAGTCGTCCAACAGTAACTGCACACCGAAGTTGTTCACCGCGCTGCCGAAAAATACCGGGGTGAGCCGGCCCGCCGCCACCGCCGCAGCATCGAATACGGCGCCCGCGCCGTCGAGCAATTCCAGTTCGTGAACGACCTCTTGATAATCCTTGTCGCTCAACACCGCGCGCACCTGCGGGTCGGCCAGGTCGCGTACGCTGACCGGGGCGCGGTACATGCCGCCCGCTGTGCGCTCGAAGAGATGAACCTGCTGGCGGGCGCGGTCGAATACGCCCTTGAAAGCGACCCCATTGCCCAGCGGCCAGTTCATCGCGCAGGCGTGAATGCCGAGGACGTTCTCCAGCTCATCGAGCAATGCCAGCGGCCCACGCGCGGGTCGGTCGAGCTTGTTCATGAAAGTGAAAATCGGCACGCCGCGCTGCCGGCACACGGCAAACAACTTGCGCGTCTGCGGTTCGATGCCTTTGCCCGCATCGATGACCATCACCGCCGCATCGACCGCGGTGAGTACCCGGTAGGTGTCCTCGGAGAAATCCTGGTGGCCCGGCGTGTCGAGGAGGTTGATGTAATAATTCTCATACTCAAACTGCAAAACGGTCGAGCTGATGGAAATCCCGCGTTGCCGTTCCAGTTCCATCCAGTCGGAAGTCGTGGCGCGTTGCTGTCGGCGCTGGGTGACCGAGCCGGCCAGTTGCACGGCCCCGCCATACAGCAGCAGCTTCTCCGTCAACGTCGTCTTGCCAGCATCCGGATGCGAGATGATCGCAAACGTCCTCCGCCGGGCAATTTCCTGGGATAAATCAGTCATGGCAACCATTCGCATCCTACCACAGAATGTTCACGCCAATCCCTTGCCGACTTGATCCAATTCCGCCCAGCGAGCATAAAGCCGGGACACCTCGGCTTTGGCGGAAGCGAGTTCGGCGACGAAGGCCGGCGCTTCTTTCGCGCGGGTAACGTAGAAACCGGGTTCGTTCAAGGTTCGCTCCAACTTCGCCATGCGCGCCTCGGCTGCCAGGACGGCGGCTTCCATGCCTTCCAATTCGCGTTGCTCTTTGAAGCTCAGCTTGCGTGGACGCGGCGGTTGGGTTGCAGTCGCGATTAGTTCGGCGATCCGCGCCGGCGCCCGCTCGCGTTGCTGGCGCTTCTCCAGATAGTAGGAGTAATTGCCGGGCTGGACGAACACACTTCCGCCATCCTCAAACGCCACGATCTGGTCGCAGATGCGGTCGAGAAAATACCGGTCGTGACTGACCACCAGCACGCTGCCCTCGAAATCCGCCAGCGCTTCCTCCAGCATCCGCAAGCTCGGCAAATCGAGGTCGTTCGTCGGTTCATCGAGCACGATCACGTTCCCGCCGCGCTTCAACACCTTCGCCAGCATCAGCCGGGCGCGTTCACCGCCCGAGAGATGTTCCACAGGCTCGTTCATCCGGTCGTCGGCAAACAGGAACCGCCGCAAATAACTCCGCGCGCTCATCGTCTGGCTACCGAACACCACCATGTCGCTGCCACCGGCCACTTCGCTCAACACCGTGTTCGTGTCGGTCAACTGCATCCGCGCCTGGTCGATGTAATTGAACACCACCTTCTTCCCGATAACCACGCTGCCACCATCGGGCAGACGCTCGCCGAGACAGAGGCGCAGCAGCGTGGTCTTGCCGACCCCATTGCGACCCACCACACCGGTACACTGCCCGGGCTTCAACTGAAAAGTCAGGTTGCGAAAGAGCCAGCGTTCGCCCACCTTTGCGCCGGCATCCTCGAGGTCCACGGCGATGTTGCCCAGTTTCGGCGCCGGCGGAATCAGCAAATCCATCTCGCGCTCTTCCGGCGGCGCTTCCAGCCCGGCCACCTGGTAGAACGCGTCCAACCGGTGATGCGATTTCGAACGCTGCGCCCGGACACCGGCGCGCACCCATTCCAATTCAATCCGCAGAAATCGTTGGCGGCGGCGTTCCGACTGCTCGGCGATCTGTTGCCGAATCGCCTTGGATTCCAGGTACGCCGTGTAGTTGCCGGGATGCGAGTAACAACGGCCACCGTCAAGTTCGATGATCCGCGTGGCAATGACATCAAGGAAGTACCGGTCGTGTGTCACGAAGATCACTGCGCCCGCAAACCGTTGGAGAAACTCTTCGAGCCAGCGAATCGATTCCGCGTCGAGATGATTGGTTGGTTCGTCTAACAAAAGCAAATCCGGTTGTGCCGCTAGCGCCCGGCACAGCGCCACCCGCCGTTTCTCGCCCCCGGAAAGCGGGCCGACCAACGCATCCAGTGGCGGCGCACCCAGGGCGGTCGTGCTGGCGTTAATCCGTGAGGACAGGTTCCAACCATCAGCGCCCTCGATTTGGTGCAACAATTCCGCCAGCTCGTCGTCGCTGCCGGTACCCGCCTCGTACCGCGCAATCCAGTCCAACAGGTCCGCCGCGCCGTCTTCGATGTTCTGTCGCACGGTCCGGTTGCCATCCAGTTCGAACTCCTGTGGCAGATAACCGACCCGCAACCCGCGTCGCCGGGAAATCTCCCCGGCATCGGCGGTCACCTCGCCCGCCAGGATTTTCAGCAGGCTCGTCTTCCCGCACCCATTCCGCCCAACCAGCCCAACCTTCTCGCCGGGCGCGACGGACAACGTGACCTCTTCCAGCAACGGCGCGGCCCCATAAGCGAGGACCAATCCGTTGGCGGAGATCAAAGCGGGTGCGGGCGTGGCCATGGCGTCCACACTACCGAAAGTTTCCCAAATTGTCGCCCTATGAGTGCCCATCTTCGAAGCATCACTACTGGCAACATCATCCGTTCGATGGGGAGAAACAATTTGACAGCGCCGCAGGCGGACGCGTATGTTTATCCAGCACTTCGGAGGGTTATTCCATGGCTGACGAGATACCGCAAAGACCAGCAGAAGAACAGAAGAAGGACACCGTCCGCATCAACCTGCCCCCGGGCTTGACCGGTCGCGGTGCGACGCCCAGCATCACCCCTCCGACTCCCGCGCCTTCGAACCGCCCACCCTCGGGCCCTCCCGCGAATCCCGAAGAAGAGGCGAAGAAGGAAACTGCCGTCATGGGCCGTCCCGCGGAAACGCCGAAGCCCAAGAAAGACACGTCGCGCGTGCAGGTCACCGCGGCCAAGCCGGTATCGCCAGAATCACCACGTCCCACTGTAAAGTTGCGTCAGGATGCTCCTGCAGCGCCGGCTGCTGCTGGTACACCCGCTACGGCTGCGCACGCCGCCGCGCCCGCAATGGCCGGCGCATCGGATGGAGGCGGAGGCGCCTTGTCCCTCGTGGCGATGGTGCTATCGATCGCGGTGGCAGGCTATCTGGCATTCCTGGCCTTCATGTAAGCCGACTGAATCGAACCAGCCCTGCGCCGCATCTAAAGCCTCAGATACAAGACGGAGAGCATCCATGGGAAACGAACACATAGTTACTTTATCAACCGCCAATTTTGAGCAGGAAGTCGACAAATCCACGACCCCCGTGTTGGTCGATTTCTGGGCGACCTGGTGTGGCCCGTGCAAAATGCTCGGGCCGCTGCTCGACGAAGTCGCAGAGGAGCATGCCGGCAAGATCAAGGTTGCCAAGGTCAACGTGGACGACAATCAGGAACTCGCCACGCGTTTCGGCATTCGCGCCGTTCCCACCCTGTTGTTGTTCCAGGGCGGTCAGGTCAAGGAGACAATGGTGGGCATGACCGGCAAGAAGGATTTGGAGAAGAAGCTGGCGACCTACATCGCCTGATTTCCGTTTCCGTAAGAATCAACAGGGGCGCACAAAAGTGCGCCTGTTTTTTTTAGCGCAGGACTTTCTTCTGGATTGCCAGCAATTCGTCAATTCCCTCGCTTGCCAGTTTGAGCATCGCCGACATCTGTCGTTGCGTAAACGGCGCGTCCTCACCCGTTCCCTGGACTTCCACGAAGTGACCCTCGTCCGTCATGACCACATTCATGTCCACGGCCGCCTTCGCGTCCTCTTCGTAACACAAATCCAACAGCGGCACGCCGTCAAGCACACCGACGCTGATGGCGGCCACAGCGGATTTCAAGGGGCATTCCTTGAGCGTGCCTTCGCTTTGCAATTTGTGCATCGCGAGCATCACCGCGACGTATGCGCCCGTGATCGCCGCTGTGCGCGTCCCGCCGTCCGCTTGCAGCACGTCGCAATCGATCCAGATCGTCCGCTCGCCCAGCTTCTCAATATCGGTGACCGAACGCAATGCGCGCCCCACGAGTCGCTGGATCTCCTGAGTGCGGCCTTCGACGCGTCCGCGGGTCACCTCGCGCGGTTTGCGCGGCGCAGTGGCATAGGGCAGCATCGAATACTCGGCGGTAATCCAGCCCCCCTTCACGCCCTGTTCGCGCATCCAGCGCGGCACACCTTCCTCAATGGAGGCGGCGCACAACACATGCGTGTTGCCCATCTCGATGAGCACCGCGCCCGCCGGCTGCTTGACGTAATGCGGATGGATTTTTACCGGGCGAAGTTGATTGGGTCGGCGACCGTCGGCGCGTTTCATGGCCCGCTAGAATGGGCGGACGCGAAAGGTGACGCAAGCAATTTCTCGGCAACAGATCCACTCCGGCTGATGCGACCTTATAAGCCTGAAAATCCTTGAGTTCCATGACAATACATGCTTAGATCACGTCCTTATGCTTGCGGCGCTCCCCCATCGCGCGACCCGCGCGGCTTTGTCCAGTCGTTGCCGCTGGCTGGGAGTCCTGCTGGCCGTTTGTGCGCCATTCATTCCGCCGCAGGCCATGGCTGCGGGAACCTGGACAGCGCTGGCCCATAACGCGCCCGGTTCGGTAGATCTCATGCTCCTGCTCTCCGACGGCACGGTCATGGCGCAACAGGCCGGCGTGAGCAGCAGTTGGTATCGGCTCACGCCGGACATTCACGGCAGCTACGTCAATGGCACGTGGACGACGCTGGCCGCAATGCACGACGCGCGCCTTTACTTCGCCTCGCAAGTCCTCAAAGACGGCAGGGTCTTCGTCGCCGGTGGCGAATATGGCTCCGCGGGTCTGCATTCAGCGAATTCGAGCACGGCCGAGGTGTATGATCCCCTGGCCAACGTGTGGACCTCGCTTCCGAGTTCTGGAAAGGATTTCTATGACTCGGTATCGAAGACACTGCCCAATGGTAACGTACTCGTGGCGCCGGTTTACTCCGGCGGCACCGTCATCTTCAACTACGGCAGCAATACGTGGACGGACGGACCGAATTTCATCGGGGTTGACGATCAGGACGAAGCCAGTTGGGTGAAGCTGCCTGACGACAGCATCCTCACTATTGACCCGTTTGGCGTCAACTCGGAACGCTACATTCCTTCCTCGAACACGTGGGTCAATGATGGGGTTGTCCCGGTATCTCTCTATGACAGCCTTCTGAGTGAGCTGGGAGCCGCTTTCCTGTTGCCAAACGGTAAGGCCTTTTTTCTGGGCAGCACCGGGCACACCGCTCTGTACGCCCCGACAGGTACGACCAGTCCTGGCATTTGGACGGCCGGCCCCAACATTCCCAACGGGCAAGGAACGCCCGATGCAGCAGCAGCCATGATGGTCAATGGTAAGATTCTTTGCGCTGTGTCTCCGTCTCCCACGACCAACAATTTCCCCACGCCGACAAGCTTCTACGAGTATGATCCTGTCAGCAACGCTTTCACCCAGGCAAATGCTCCGGCGGGCGGCACCAGCGTCAATCACCCTTCCTATTGGACCGCCATGCTCGACCTGCCGGATGGGACCGTACTCTACTCCGAATTCAGCTCCCGGCTATATGTTTACCGGCCCGACGGCTCTCCACTGGCCGCCGGGAAGCCGGCCATCAGCAGGATCACGCCGAACGCTGACGGCTCGTATCACCTGACCGGCACACTGCTCAACGGCATCTCGGAAGGCGCGGCCTATGGCGACGACTGGCAGATGAACAGCAACTATCCGATTATCCGCCTCACTGATGCCGCCGGCAATGTCCGCTACGCGCGGACCTACAATTGGAGCAGTACCGGTGTCATGACCGGAACTACGCCGGAGACCACGGAATTCAGGTTGCCGACCGGTTTGGCTGCTGGAATCTACTCGCTGGTCGTTGTGGCGAATGGCATTAGCTCCGACCCGGTTTCGTTCTATACTCCGGATGCGTTACAAATCAAGCAACTGAACAACCAGGCCGTGATTTCCTGGCCATCATCCGCCACCAATGCCGTCCTGGAAGTTGCGACCAGCCTTGCTGCCGGCGATTGGACCGCGGTCACGTCGGGGGTGACAGTTGTCGGCAACAACTACGTCCTGACCAATAGCCCGGGCCTCAACCGTGGGTTTTTCCGTCTGCATGGTCATTAATACCGAGCGACCGGTTGAGTTGATCTAAAAGACGTCGTGCGGTGGACAGTTTTCAGATTGGCATGCCTTCACCGCCCTTGTGGCAGATCCTCGAGGCGCCCAAAATACGGCTGGTCACCAGACCCATTCGGATTTGCCGTGGCCAGGACTTGTAGTCGAAACAGTCGTTGCAGCGTGTCCAGACCGATGGGAGGCCGCCCGGTCCAGGGGTTGTCGATGAGCCAGTAAACTGGCCTCCCGGAACGCAGCAATTCGCGCAGTCGTTCGGGTTCCTCCGTGGCGACGAACGGTTCGAAGGAAGTTCGCGTTGCGTTCCCGTTAACATAGACTGCCAGTCCCCCTCGGTCGCGGAAGAGCGGCACGGCAAGACGTTTCGTGCCATGAATCAGGTAGGCATCAACGCGGAATGGATCGATATTGGTGACCATGACCGCATCCGGTTCCATGCGGTGAGTGGCTTGAGTGAAGACTTCGTAGAGATGTAAATCGTTGCCCGCTGGAAAACCCATTTGCCAGTTGTAAAACGCAAGTCCCGCAATCATCACGCCAACGAGGATCGTCGCGCTTACCCGCATAGACTGTACGGACAACCTTGTCACCACCACGGTTACGCCCAGGCCGTTCGCAAGACAGAACAACGGGACGAGCCGCATGAGGAACCGTTCGCCTTGATAGAAGTAGAGCATATAAAAGCCGATGCTGGCGAGCGCGGATGGTACCGCCCAAAGCAAGAATTGGCGCCGCTCAGGGTTTGTCCGCCAGGCTGCCACACACGCTGCAATGCCGACCGCGCCCAGCAATGTCCGCAGCCACACCAATAACTGGTAGATTCGGCGGCCGGGCAACTGCCAATAGAGTGGATTGCCCAGGACGCGCGTCGTGTCCGACTCTGCGAACACTGATCGGATGTAGAACATCCCATTCCCTTCGACCACCCCGGCGAATTGCCGATCGATTTTTTTCAACCGCAGAAACCCCGCGGTCGTGACGTATTGCGTGGAGAACATCGGTTGTGTGGAATCACCGGCATTTCCCCAGTAGCTGTAACCCGTCCGCCACGAGTTCCCGAATGTAACCTGGTGATAAACAGCCAGGAGAAGGAGCCAGGGCGCGAATCCAGACAGACAGAGCCCCACACGCCGCCGCCGCTCCGGCCACGAACCTGCGCCCAATAGCAACAACGCCGCGGTCGGCGCAACCCACAGCACGTTGTCGTAACGGACCGTGACGGCAAACCCAAGGAGGGCTCCAGCGGCGACATGCCGAAAACCTGATGGTTGTTCCGGGCGAACGGAAAACACCAGGGCCAGCACGCTCGCAAGAAGAAACACCGACGGCACTTCGCTCATGATCTTCTGCGAATACTGCCAGAAGCCGTAATGCGTGATCAGGAACAACGCGGCGAAACTGCCGCACAATCGTCCTCCCAACTTCATGCCCAGGATATATGCGACCACAATGGAACCGAGCGCGCAAAAAAGAATCGCGTAGATCCCGTTTCCGAGGAAATGTCCAGCCACCACGTACGCAGGTATCAACAAGAGCGGTAGCCCGAACGGATGCGCCGGCGGAAAGTCGTGGCCATACGCTGTCAGTACCAGCTTTCCCCGTTCGAGCAGGTTCACCGCGGGAATCGCCGAGTCTCCACCATCTTCCGGCAGGTTGGCGGCAAACTCGGGGGTCGCGTAGAACGAAAAACTCGCAAACAGGACCAACCCGAAGATGATCAACGCGTCGCACCAGCGCGACGCCAATGCTTCCTTCCAGGTGTCGACAGATAGAGAAGATTTATTCACACATTGACTCGCCTACGGACGGAACTTCTTCGCTGTTAGCACAACTCTGCCGCCAAACATAGAGGATTATTCAGCAGGGCGGGGAATTCTACCGTGTTGATCGAAAAAGCGCTCTTGCCCGGCAAGTGTTGGCGGTTTAGTATGCGGCCCTGAAGGTCTTGGAATGGGCATGGCCTTGAACTTTCCAACGTCATGCGCCCGTAGCTCAACTGGATAGAGCGTTGGCCTCCGGAGCCAAAGGTTGTGGGTTCAAATCCCGCCGGGCGTACCACTTCTCAAATGGGCGGTTTCATTCTTTCTCCATCTGGGCGCCTGCGCGACGGAACATCACGACGTGCTCTCCTCCAGCGGCGGGCACGTTGACGGCGACGGTGAAATTCTTCGTCGTGGCGTCGTATTGAACCGGCAATTCTTTCCCGTCAGCCAGTTGGCAGACAGGTGCAGCCTCGGCGAAACCATGAAGTGTCACCGCGGACTCACCGGCCGCCGTGAGGACCGTTACCTTCAAGCTTTCGGCGGATTCGCGAATGTCGGCGATGCGCTGTTTGCCGGTCGAAGCAATCTTGTCTGGGTCGCCAAGAAAAGCGATGCCCGATGGGCCGATCGGCGCGATGATCACGAACGCATATTGACTGCCTTCGAGATCGGCATCGTAGGCCTTGCCTGTCGCCAGTGTCACACCTCGTTTCCGAATCACGTCATAAACGTAAGCCGGCGACCGGATCCCGAACGCCGCCGGTGTGATGGTCCAGCCAGTGCCTGCATCCGACATCTTCTTTTTATCCGGCACGAAGGCGAAGCCGTACAATGTCCGGTGATCGCCGTGGTCTGTGCAGGTCCAGGCGCTGAGCAGGCCACCAACACCACGGGCCTCCCGCAAGTAGGTGTCATCCGTGGGAACCACCGGCCGGTCGGGCTTGACGAGGACACCATCCGCGCGGGCCGCGAGCCGGATGTTTTCCGGCGCTTCTTTGCCCATCGCGTCGCCGGTGCCAACCACGCCCGCGGAAAGCACGGCCACGATCATGTTGCCTTTCTCACCGCTCTTGAAGACATCACACCACGGCCACATCCCGAGGGCGGCGGCGAGTTGGGACGTGTACAGGAAGGGACGCCACTTTCCCGGTTCAAACCGGTCGCCACTGGTGCGGATGGTCGTGAGGTTGGAATACTTCGCCCCCTGCAGGAAATGGCGCGGTAACGCCATGCAATATTGCATCGTCAGGCCGTGATCGGCGCTCGCCGCAGCCATGCCGTCGGCGAACGCGTCGCCGAGTCCGACGGCGCGGCCCAGGTCGCTATTGAAATAAATCCGGTCCAACCAATCCTGCTCGTAACAGCAAACGCCATTCGTCGCGAGGTAGGTCATGCGGTCTTCCCAGTACGCGGGATCAATCGGGGCCACGCCGGAGAACTTGTATTGCTTTTGATAGGGACTTTCGCGGTCCACCCAGCGGCCATGCACCACCAGCGGCAAATTGATTTCTTTGTGGAACGCGGCCAGTCCCAGAGGGAACAGATCGGGGTCGGCCGTGTAATCCATCGTCCCCCCGTAGCGGTTCCACCGGCCGGCAGGCAACTCCGCAACCTTCTTCTCCTTGCCCTGCTTGCCATCGGGTTCCCGGGTGGATTTTTGGTACCACCAACTATCAAGTTGGAAATAGCCCAACGTGATGAACTGGCGCCGGTAACTTTCCAGCATCTTCAACAGCGTCCCGCGATAGCCGAGGTCCTTGTCGTATCGGTAATAGTAATCCGCTCCATTATCGGTCCAGTAACCGAAGCTTTTCAGCGTCGGATCGGCGTCATACGTCGGGCGCTTCTTGCCATACAAGTCGGTCAACATCTCTCCCCACGCCTGGAAAGTCGCCCCCACGCCTCGCCCGAAGACCAAGAGGCTCCGATGCGTCAGCGGCTTGTCCAACGTGCCGACCTCGGGGTTCAATCCGCTGGCGATTCCCTTCCGTCCATCGCCGGACAGGCGCGCAACAAGAAAGTTCGTAGCGGGCGAAATAACCGCCGTGTTGACCGCGTCATCGAATAGCAACCACGGGGTGCCGTTTTGTTCCAGCTTGAAACTCGGCGGCGCAAAGTTCTCCTCGCGATAACTGAACCCATGCAGGTTGGCGGGTAAACGGGTAAACGACGGGAACGCCACATTCGTCACATTCGCGCCGGCAGGTGCGTTCACCGAAAAGAGCACCGCAGGTTTATCGTCGTAGCGCCGGATGCCGGCCGAAAACTGCGCGTTCCAGCGGAACGTCACTTCGTGATATGCGCCAATCGCGTCCTGGCCCGACAACGTCTTGATCTCCTGGATCGGGTAACCCACGTTTCCAGCAAAGACCCACGACGGTTCGTGCACGCGAATCTCGTAGTCGCCATTCGTGGTCACCTGAACGCCGACCCCGCCCCTTGTCTCGGGCAACGTCACCGCCGCCCGGCAGTTGCCGGCCAACATTGCGCCGGTCACAATGCCAATCAGTATCAGGATCTTCCGCATGGCGGCATCGTAGGCTTTCAGGTTGTAGGCGTCAACTCACGCTGCATATGGTTTGACTGGGGTTTTGGTTTGAGGGAGAGTAATGTCGTAACGGAATAAAATGAAATCGCCCTCCATTGCCCTGACCATCGCGGCATCACTGGCCGCCATCACCACTGCCAACGCCTGGCTCGGCGATTCGGAGCCGACCCTCGTCCAGCGATATGGATCGCCCCACGCGGTGGAGATCAGCACGGGGGACATCCCCACTCAAAAAGGATACTACGTGGAACTCACGGAATCCTTCACCACGAATGTCAGCCTGATTGCCTCGACGAACGATAACTACAACCTCGATCTCGTGGAAACCCGCGAGCGCTGCACGTTCACGAAGGGCGGCCTGGACGTCACGGCCTATCTCGGCAACGCGGGCGAGAAATACGATGGTGTCGACTTTTCCGGCTTGTCCGTGCGCGAGGCAATCAACTGCCCTCTCACCTCGCGGAAGAACACGCATGGCGATAAAGTCGGACATTTCATGTTCTTTTCGCCAGCCGCGATCAGCGCCCTGTTGGAAAACAACAAGGGCAATTCCACGTGGGCCGATGCCTGGCGCCCCATCTCATTGATGCCGGGCATCTATATCAAGCGAACCGCCGACAAGTCGCGGATGGCCATCGCTTACGGAGCCTCGGAAAACGAAATCCATCGGCTGGAATTTCGCATGGTGGACGAAGCCGGCAAGTCAGCCGATTGAATTCTCGACCCCTTTTCGATCAAGCTGCCGGCAAGGGTGTCGATGATGGCGCTTCCATGTTTGGCGCGCCTTCGGTGGGAGCTTGTTCAGAAACTGCAGACGGTGGCGCCAGCAGTTCATCTGTCAAAGAACGGTAACATTTCGCCGCATACGAAGCGGTGTCGTACGTGGTAATGGGTTTCCCAAAACTCGGCGCTTCCGCCAACCGCACCGTCCGCGGGATAATTGTCTTGTAAACCTTGCCGGGAAAATGTTTGCGCACTTCTGCCGCCACCTGCTGCGCCAGGTTCGTCCGCCCATCGTACATCGTCAGGACGATCCCCTCCAGTTCCAGGGACGGATTCGCGCCGCTGTCGCGGATCTGTTGCAACACCCGCGTGATCACCGCCAAACCCTCCAACGCAAAATATTCCGCCTGCATCGGAACCAAAACGCTATCCACCGCCGCCAGTCCGTTCATCGTGAGAATGCCGAGCGACGGCGGACAATCCACAATGATAAACTCATACCGCTCCGCGTTCTGAATCGGCGTCAACGCAAACTGCAACCGCTGTAAATAGTTCTCCGCGCGCGCCACGTCCACTTCCGCCACCGCCAGGTCCACCTCGCTCGGGATCACATCGAGATGCTCCAGCCCCGACGGCTGGATCGAATCCGCCAACAACGCGCTGCCAAGCAGCGCCTTGTAAACGCTCCCACCCGAAAGTTTCTCCAACCCCAACGCGCTCGTCGCATTCGCCTGCGGGTCGAGGTCCAGCAACAGCGTATGCTTCCCCCGCTCAGCCAGACACGCCGCCAGGCTGACAGCCGTGGTGGTTTTGCCAACGCCTCCCTTTTGATTGGCCAGCGCGATACTGCGCGTACTCATTCCCCCGCCTTATAACCGAGATGAGCACCCCTCGCAAGGCTGTTATCCGCCCGGCCACCTTCCAATTCGTCGCTCGGAGGGACGCGCTCCGTCGCGTCCGATCGACTCAGCGCATGCGCATTCCCATTCCAAACGAACCGGATTGGAATTCCGTCACTTCCGCTTCGCATCAAGTTGCCCCTCAATGCGCTATCTCCTGTTTTACCACTCAAATGAATCCGGTTCGTTTCGCAGAAATGCATGTTTTTGCGGCCCCTCCTTGTCCGCCGTAGCCTTGGCGAAGGAGGATCCCCGTCCCCTTGAACGTTGAGTGTTGGATGTTGAGCGTTTAACGTTCATTTGTATTCTCCCCACTATACCCGCCCCCGAATACCACGTCCAGTAAAATTATCAATTTACGATATGCGCCTGGCAATCAGGACTAGGGTTGTAGCTGCGCTTCTGCGAAGCGCAGGTTCTGTTTCCACCGGACAAGTCCTTGGCGCAAGCCATGCATAATGTTTCGGAAGGGATCTTCCTCCCCACCTGCGTCCGCAATCCGCCCTCCCATCCAGGCCGCCGTCAATAATCAACGACCGACGCATCAACCCTCTCGCCCTTGAAAAATAAGGCTTGCAATCCTACAGGCCATTTGGTAATCTCCGCCTGTCTTCGGAAAGGCAGTCTGTTACGCCACGACGCGCGCTTTGCCGAAGGCCGTCGGGTTCGGGCACGGGTGGGTTAGACGAAAGGGAATGAAACGTGGGCGCTTGTTTGGCGAGCAAGATTCTCATTGAGGCTTCTCTGGGCCTGGCGACGATCCTTATAAGGGGTCACCCTTGCGGCTCTCCTGGCTCAATTTCCGGAATATGCAATGAGCCACTCCTGATCCCGTTTCTAGGGATTCTTCCTATTGCCGAAACATCTCGTGCCCGATTGTGTGAATGTTCACAGGGGGATACTCTCAATCCGGCTCGGCGTTGTATTCCATATTATTTCAGGGATGCAGGTGATATGTGATGAAAGAGCGCGAAGAAATCCGGCTGGAGATCGAGGAGCTGGAACTGCGGATTGCCCCATCAAGTGCGAACTTCCCGCCCGGGCAATTCCCCTCGGGCAACCCGGCGCACGCTCCCGGCAAGAGCAACCCGAACGACGTTCCCGCTACCAATCCGAGTAACTAATAGAGCAGGCGGCATGACGAAATGTACGAACCGTGAATGGTCAACCAGGAGGAGGGAGGTGACATCATGAACGAACGCGAAGAGATCAAACTCGAAGTCGAGGAATTGGAGGAGCGCATCGCTCCGTCGCAACCACCGGGACTACTCGGCTATGAAGGCCACCCCGGCAACCAGGGCGGACCGCAGCATCATCCGTAACCGTCTCGGAAGCACCAGCGAGGCCACCGGCTCACCCCCGGTGGCCTCGCTGCTCTAAATGGACACGACCCAATCCAACACTACAACGCAACCGAAGCTCCGCCGCGATCTGGTCTTGAGCGCGCAAGGCAATGGGGATGCCACGGCGCTCATTATAAAGGATCCCGCAACCGCGAAGTTCTTTCGCTTCCGGCAGGTTGAGGCGTTTGTGTTGCAACGGCTCGACGGCGCGACTTCGCTCGATGCGCTGCGACCGGAAGTGGAGCGCACCTTCGGCGTCGCCGTCGCGCCGGCCACTTTGGAGCAGTTCGTGGCGAAACTCGACCGCCTCGGCTTGCTCGCGAAAGAGGAAGAAACGGCGGTCTCTCACGCGCCACCGAAACGCGCCCGCGGGAGCCTGCTTTATCTCCGGCTCGCTTCCATCGATCCCGACCGGCTGTTGACGCGATTGGACCGGCTGTTGCGCTTCTGTTTCACGCCTGCCTTCGTCGTCTTGTCCGCCCTGTTGATTCTGGCCGGCGTTGGGATCACCGCCAGTAACTGGACGGAGATCCTGCAGGATTTTCGCGGGCTGTGGAGTTTTCAAACGCTGCTGGTGATGTGGGTGGTGGTCAGCGTGGCCATCACCTTCCATGAATTCGCCCATGGGCTAACGTGCAAACATTTTGGCGGCAGCGTCCACGAACTCGGCTTTCTCTTGCTGTATTTCCAGCCGGCCTTCTATTGTAACGTCAGCGACGCGTGGTTATTTCCGAAAAAATCCCGGCGACTGTGGGTGGGTTTTGCCGGCGCGTATTGCGACTTGCTTGTGTGGGCGTTGGCCGCATTCGCCTGGCGCATCACTGATTTCTCGGCCGGCCTGCATCGCATCGCGCTAATCATCCTGGGCACGTCTGTCATTCGGACGTTGTTCAACCTGAATCCGCTCATCAAACTCGACGGCTACTATCTGTTGAGCGACTATCTCGAAATCCCCAATCTCCGGGCGAAGGCGATGGCTTATCTGAAGCGACAATTGACTGATGTCACTCCTCGCGAACGGCGCATCTACATCGTTTACGGCTTGCTGGCCGCGACATATTCGTACTGGCTGCTCGCCTGGGTCGCGCTCTGGGTGGAAGGGTCGCTAACACGGCAGTATCAAGGGTCGGGATTCATCATGTTCAGCGCGTTGCTGGGGCTGGTGTTTCAACGACCACTGGGCACTGGTTATGCTAAACTAACGGGCGCAATGAAATCGGGACCGGCCACCCTCGGGGCGTTCCGTCGGCTAGCCAAATTCCTGGCGGTGCTCGTACCGTTGGGCGCGCTGCTGTTTTTCGTGCACATGGAGTTGAAGGTTGCCGGTGAGTTCAACGTCCTGCCCGCCCACAACGCCGATATCCGCCCCGAGGTCGAAGGCATCATTTCCGAAATCCTCGTCGACGAGGGCGATGTCGTCCGAAAAGGCGACCTCATCGCGCGGCTCTCTTCGCGCGAGTACAGTTCCGACCTGCGCCAGATCAATGCCGCGATCGACCAGAAACAGGCGAACCTGAAAATGCTCAAGGCCGGCTCGCGCGCCGAGGAACTCGACCTGGCGCGGACGACGGTGGAGAAAGGTCGCGAACGGGTGAAGTATGCCCGCGATCTCTACAACCTCAACAAACAGTTGTTCGACCAGAGCCTGCTCTCCCGCAAGGAACTGGCCGAGTCCGAAGAAGAAGTCAGCGTCCGCCAAAAGGAACTGGAAGAATCCCAGGGCAAACTCAAAGTCCTGCTGGCCGGCAGTCGTCCCGAGGAAATTGAAGCTACTGAAGCCGAGATTGCCCGCCTCGAATCGCAACGGCGCTACGACAACGAGCAAATTCAACGCATCGATCTCGTGAGCCCTATCGACGGTGTCGTCACGACGCACAAACTAAAGGAGAAACTTGGCCAGCATGTCCTCAAGGGCGACCTCATCGCCAAGGTCCACGAACTGAAAACCGTCACTGCCGAAATCGCCGTGTCCGAAAAGGAGATTGCGGACGTCGCCGTGGGCCAGAAAGTCCTCCTCAAAGCGCGCGCCTATCCCCAGCGCTTGTTCGAAGGCACGGTCACGTCCGTCGCCCCCACGGTGAACAAGCTCGAGAAAGAGGGCGTGGGCAGCGAGAAGACCATCCTCGTCACGACCCAACTCGACAATGCCGCGCTCCTGCTCAAGCCGGAAATGACCGGCACGGCCAAAATCTGCTGTGGCGACCGCCGATTACTCGACCTGGTGACACGCCGCCTCTCCCGGTATCTCCGTGTTGAGTTCTGGTCGTGGTGGTGAGCGCGGTTCATCGACACCCCATCCCCGTCTCCTTCCGTTTTAACTTCCCGTGTTTTGGGCAGCGCGCCCGATTGAAGGGTTGGTCACATGCTTCAACACAGCATCAACGCGTTCGCGAACGGCAAGATCACCGCGCAACTCAAGCACCGGACAAGTCCTTGCCGAAAGCCATGCTTGATGTTTCGCCAGGCTTCTTCCCCCTAAAATGCCGGCGTCATACTGCGCCGCCCATTCGAGAAACTCTTCATCGGCCCTCCCCAGATACGCAATCTCTCGGGTCCGCAAGCGCTCGACTCGAATGGCTGCGTCGAGGTACAGGAAGACGATCAGGTCGAAGGCGTTCTCCAACTCAAGGCCCCACTCCATGATGGAACCGGCCAGGACCGCGCTTTGCTTCGCCCGCACATCGCGGAGAACCGATGACAGCCGTCCGCGCGGTCTCGCTTGGCTGTGAACGGCGGCGTAGTAGGCAGCCAATAATAGTCATCAGCGTCAAGGTGAGCAATCCCCAGCTCCTTGGCCAGCGCCGCGCCGAGCGTTGAGGTACCCGAACCCGAAGCACCCGTGATGAGGATCAGCATGGTGGAAAGTCCTTCTCGTGAGATCAGACCGCGAGACTAACTTTCATTTACGGGCAAGTCAACCGGTGGCCGGCTTACCTTCTTTTGCTCTTTGAAGTCTTGTGACTTTTCTTACCGCGCAACCTCGTCGCTTTTGCGGGCAATTTCTTTTTCTTGGCTCGCTTACTGTTCAGGCTGGTTCGGCGCCGCGCAGGAGACCTCTTCCTCGTCGTCTTCACGGCCCGCGCTTTTTTACCCGGGGATTTTCGCGCCACCCCATCCCGCTTCGCCGTGGTCTTGCCCTTGGCCCTGGCTTTGCGTATTGGGACTTGTTGCACGGGGGCTTGTTGCGCTGCGGCCTCCTCGACCTGGCGCGCATGCTCCGCTTCCCGCTGCTGAAGCTCATCCTTTACCTTTACCAGAGCGTCCGAACTGTTGAAAAAAACCAGTAGGCGTTCGGCGGGAGATGTCCGATTGAATGGCAGCTTGCTATCAGTGTTCAACCCGGCGTCCCATACCGTTAGGTCTTCCGTATACAGTTGCTCGATCAGCGTCAACGCCGGTTGAAATTGTTCATCGGTAAAATGCTCGGCCATCAAGGCCAGAACTTGTTTACCCTCACTCGTCTGCTCCAACTGATCTTTATTTACCATACCCCAAGGTAAGCGCTACGACACCCCCATACAATGGGGCATTCACCCTATTATGCTTCAGGAACACGTCTGGTTCAGCCGTAAAAATCGCCGTGTGATCCCTGGCAGGATCACACGGCGATCAAAGAGGGCGCGCTCTGCCCATTGGTGTTGCGCTTTAGAACCCGACGTTCACGCCGGCCCGCACCAGGGTGTAATTCGCGGTCTTATCGGGGAATACTTCGCGCGCATCAGCGAATAGTCCCAACTGGCGGCAGAACTTGTATTCCAGTCCGCCACCGCCATGCCACGTATACTGCGGGATGTCCTTAAACTGCCGCCCGCCGCCGCCGAAGCCGTACACCGCCAGCTTGGATAGCTGCTCCGGCAAAGGTAACCGCAGAATCACGCTGCCATTGACCCGATAGGGCAATTTCCATTCTGCGATATACGTATCCGCGCCAAGGCCCACGTATCGCGTGAAGAAGTACGTCAATCCCAGTCCACCACCAAGTTCCTCCTTGGTGGAGCCTTCGCGATCCCGCGTGGCGTACGTGCCGAAGGCCTGCAAGCTGAGTTGATTCGACGGAAAGGGTTCACAAGAGGTGTTATCCCATTTCTTGGTCGTCACCGTTGTCGTCTCAGTAGTTACCTGGGTGTCGGTGGTTGTTCGAGTCGGTTGAACCCCATCATCGGCCATGACACGAGTTTGTGCGGTGACCGCGCTCGCTACTATACCGGCTGCAATCCATTTTCTTACATTCAACTTATACCTCTTGGTTTGTTTGTTATACTCATGCCTCTTCCCGTCTCCACTTCTGCATGAGACTGGCGTGTTCGGGTAGAATCCGTTTGGATCCCAACCCGTGTGTTCCATTTTGGATATTCAAAGGTAGTCCGGGCAACCGTGTGGGTACTATGGGGTGTTGACCTACCGTAAACTGCACAAATCTGTCCCCCGGCGGCTTCTGCAAGCGGTTAGGGGACAAAAGTCTCAGTGGTCGAACCCAAAAACCATCAACCCCGCTATTCTGGAGACCAATGAGTGGTGAACTGAGCGCGGCGCATTCAACTGATGAGTGCGCCACTTTCATTTACCGAATCCCCGACTCCATCCGTATCAACTTCCCGTTCGTCGTCATCTCCAGCTTCTTGCTATAAATCCTGGCTCATAATTATAAATAGATTGTCCCCGCACTATCATTCGAGTAAATATCTTCACACAAAACCAAGCAGCCTAATGAAACGATTATCCTCATGATCCGACCCCCGTCTCCTTTACGCAAAACTGTGGCGTCCCTTTTCCTTGTCGCATTTTGTCTTTCAACCTCAAATCTGTTAGCGCAATCACCGGTGACGCTGCAGGCCGACATCAGCAAGCCCGGGAGAGTCGTGCCTCCCGATTTCTGCGGGCTAAGTTACGAACTCAAGCTCGTGCTCACCAACGCCACCACGGGCGGGCATTATTTCCGTCCGGACAACAAACCGCTGGTCAACGCCTTTCACACATTGGGGATAAAACATCTGCGCGTCGGCGGCAACACGGCCGAAAGGTCGACCGTTCCCATCCCGGACCGGGCGGATATTGACAGCCTGTTCGCTTTTGCCAAAGCCGCCGACATCAAAGTCATCTACACCGTGCGAATGGAGAGCAACTCGCCGCCCGCTGCGGCCGCAATCGCAAAATACGTCATGGACAATTATAAACCGTATGTCTCCTGCCTGACGGTCGGCAACGAGCCCGACAAGCCGTGGAAATATCCGGCGTATCTGGAAGAGTGGAAAAAGTTCACCGCCATCATCCTGTCGCCGGAGTATGCGCCAGACGCAAAATTCTGCGGGCCCAGCACCACACCGCAAGGGGTTGAATGGTCCAAGTCCTTTGCCAACGACATGGGCGGCTGGGACCATCTGGCGTACGTGACCCAGCATGATTATCCACGAAAAAATGGTGAGGTAGTGACCAATGCAGTGTTGGCAGCCGATGGGCGTCAGCGCCTGTTATCGCCAGACATGTACCAGGTATATCAGAAGTTTCACGACGTATTTGCGCCCGCCGTCAAAGCCAAAGGCATTGGGTATCGTCTCGAAGAAGCCAACAGTTACAGCCGCGGCGGCGCCGTCGGCGTGAGTGACACCTTTACCGCATCGCTATGGATCGTTGACTACTTGTATTGGTGGGCTTCCCACGATGCGCTGGGAATTAATTTTCACACCGGCGAGAAAGTCATGCGGGGGTTGCCCGGACCGGAACGACCGAATGTCTATACGGCATTCACATCATCACCGAACGGACTTACGGTTCTGCCAACCGGGTATGGAATGAAGCTGTTCAATCTGGGCAGCCAGGGCCGATTGGTCCCCATCAGCGTTTCTTCCAACGCCGACAACCTCAATCTGGCGGCTTACGCTACGCTGGCTCCCGACAAGACGCTTTGCATCACGGTCCTCAACAAGGAATACGGCGCAACGGGACGCGCGGCAAAACTGACCATCGATGCGGGTATGCCCTCGGTACCGGCGGAAGTGATTTTCCTGTCAGCTCCTCAAGGCGATATCACAACGATTACTGGAATCACGGTCGGCAATGCGCCAATCAAGGAAGACGGCAGTTGGGATGGAAAATGGTCGCAATTGCTAGCCGCTGCCAAAGACGGCTCGATCACCGTGACGGTGCCAGCCGCTTCCGCAGCCGTTATCAAGCTCCAAGGAAAGTAAACTTTGGCTGTAAACCGGTGAAGGGATCGATTTGCTTCTCATCATCGCGCACGACCACACTAAGAACCATCGAACTGATCCCATTTCGTTTGGTCCCGCTGCGCCAGCTTAATGGGCCAGCGCGTGCGTTGCGTGTGTGACCGCCGCTCCGGCTCGCAGTGAGGCGGCGACCATCGCGGCCTCGACAATCTCTGCCTCAGCAGCACCTGCCTTGCGCGCGTTACCGCTGTGGATATCGATGCAATACGGGCATTGAGTCGTAAGTGCAACAGCGACCGCGATCAACTCTTTGTACTTTACCGGAATCGCTCCTTCGGCGACGGCCGCCTTGTCAAAAGCCCAAAACGCCTTCATCACTTCCGGCGCGAGGCCGTCCATCTTCTTCAGCTTGGCCAGGTTTTGTTTGTTATACATTTGTCATATCCATACATGTTTCGTTCGTTTCGTTCAGAATTAGAGTTTCCAACTACAGAAATGTTCCCACGGACTTTCGCACGCGGTTTTCGTGGCAAGCCCTACGGCTCTTTCACCCGGAAGAACTCCTGCGGTACACCGTTACTGATGGGCACAGCCACCGGCATGATCAGGCCGTTGCCGGAAAAATTCGTGCACGCAAACCAGTTCGTCGTCGTCAGATCCAGGTTGGCCTGGACCGTATAGCTCTGGCTGGAAACCGTCAGGAAACTCAGCGCAAAGTTGCCGCCCGCCAGGTTCACCGAGAGAATCTGTGGCGGCGGCGGGACAATCTGCACGGGAATGTGGCGTTCAATGTATGTACCATCGCCCAATTGCCCGCTCTGGTTGAAACCCATTGCCCACAAGCTCCCATCAGATTTAATAAAGAGGCTGTGATAAAATCCGGCCGTAACCGCCGTGACGCTATTGGAAACGATTCGCACGGGTATCGAGCGGTTGTTGGTTGTGCCGTCGCCCAACTGGCCAAACACATTCCGGCCCATCCCCCAGAGGCTGCCATCGGACTTGAGAAACAGGCTGTGGGCGCCGCCAGCCGCGGCAGCCGTAACATTATTGGAGACAATCAACTCGGGGGTCGTGTGGATGGTGCCGTTCGTGCCGTCACCCAGCTCACCGGCGGTATCGTTCCCCATCGCCCAAAGGCTACCGTCCGTTTTCACAAAAAGGCTGTGGTCCCCGCCCGCGGCAATCGCCGTGACATTGCTGGCCACAATCAACTCTGGCGGCAGGTGGTTCGTGGTGGTGCCATCCCCCAACTGGCCGTACTTGTTCCAGCCCGTGGCCCAAAGGCTGCCATCCGGCCTGATAAAAAGACTGTGCTGCTCTCCGTCCGCAATCACCGAAAAAACATTGCCCGCCGGGTTGGACAGGACCTGTTCCGGCACGGCTTGATTGTTGGTGGTGCCGTCCCCCAACTGGCCGCTCGCGTTGTAACCCATCGCCCAGAAACTGCCGGGGCCGTTCGGTGGATGAAACTTTAGGAAAAGGCTGTGCACGGCTCCAGCGGCAATCAACGTTACCTCGTTGGATACGATCAGTTCGGGAATGAGGACGTCATTGGTCGTGCCGACACCTAACTGGTTCAGAAAATCCGCGCCCATGCCCCACACGCTGCCATCCGGCCTTCCAAAAAGCGTGTGATAGTCTCCCGCGGAAATCGTCGCGACGTTGCTGGAGACAATCAGTCCGGGAGCATTCGTGCCGCCAACGCTGAAACCGTCGCCCAACTGCCCATGTGGGTCGCCCCCCATGCCCCACAGGCTGCCGTCCGACTTGAGAAAAACGCTGTGGAAAACTCCGGCGGAAATCTTCGTCACCGTCGCGGCCCGGACAGCAATCGCCGGCAACAACAACAGCAGGACGAGCCCGCAAAAAATCCCGTCTCGATGCAGTCGCCAGATCATGGATAACCGCGAATGCCGCGATGTTGATTCGCAAACAATCATCCGCCACGCTTAATCCTTCTCGTAAAGAAGCGAAGCTGCTGCAACCCACGCCGCTAAATGGCAACCGGGAACTTCCGTAGAGTGTACCCGGAAGGCAAGGAAAATCAATGAAATTTGACCATGCATACCGCAATCGATTGTCGCGCTTCCCGCTTTGCCTGTGCTACTCGGTGCCCAGACTATCTGGGCTTGCCCATGCCCCTCTCCCGACTTGGAACCGCTTGCAATACTGCAACGATTCTCAGTTCTCCGCGCGGGAAAAATTGCGGACTCTCACGTGTGATTGGTCTGGGAGGGTTCTCACGCTCACGATGAACAACGGCATTGCTTATGCTGGAAATCCTTCTCATGGACACAACCAATTTCCATGAGAGGGAGGTGAATCAGATGATTACGATTAACAAGATCCGCAAAGACCGCTCGGCGTTTACCCTGGTTGAAATCATGATCGTGGTTGCTATCATTGGGTTGCTCGCCGCGCTCGCGATCCCGGGCTTCGTCAAAGCCCGCAAACAATCACAAGGCCGCCGTATTCTCAATGATGCGCGTCAGATGGACGCCGCTATTGACCAGTGGGCACTTGAGACAGGCCAGACGGATGGCAATGCCATCAATACGACCTCGGCTTCGACGTACTTGAAGACAACCTGGAAGACGCAAGACCTCCTTGGTAATGCCTTCAACGTGACCGTGGTCGGTGGCACGCAGATGTCCGTCAGTGCCACTACGAAGTCCGCCTTGGACGGCGTCGGTATCGACTGGGGCGCCTACTAAGGCCCGACCCGGTACAAGCGCGGAAGCGCTTTTTTGTTGCAATCGACAGAGGCAGGAGAGTTACCCTCTCCTGCCTCTGCTGCAAAGAGACAACGCGCCAGGATGGCGTCACTCACTCGCCAGGAGCCGGTACCCAATTCCCGGCTCGGTCTGGATCAACTTCCCGCTCGTCGTGGTCTCCAGCTTCTTGCGCAGATGTGTGATGTACACGCGCAAGTATTGCGACTGGCTCTCGGAGTTCGGTCCCCAGACTGCCCGCAGGAGTTGCGCGTGCATGACCACCTTCCCCGCGTGGCGCACCAGTTCGTGCAACAGCGCGTACTCGGTCGCCGTCAAATGCACTTCCTTTTTCTTCACCGTCACCATCCGCGCCGCAAGGTCCACCGTCAGGTCGCCGCTTATGAATACCGGCTCCTCGTGCGCCTCGGGCGCGCGACGCTGCACGGCCCGCATTCGTGCCAGCAGTTCCTCCGTGCCGAACGGCTTTGTCAGGTAATCGTCCGCGCCGTTATCCAGCGCCGCCACCTTGTCCGCCTCGCGATCGCGCACCGACAACACCAGCACGGGCGTTTGGCTCCATTCCCGCAACCGCTTCAACACCGCCAGGCCTTCCATGTCGGGCAGCCCCAGGTCGAGGACAATCACATCCGGCCGCCGCGCCGCCGCTTCCTGCAAACCCAGTTGCCCGTTGTCCGCCTCGTACACGCGATAACCCTGCGGCTCCAGCGTCAGCCGTAACAGTCGCCGAATCGGGGCTTCATCATCGATCACCAGTACCGTACGCTCCGCGCTCATGCCGGCCTCGCGGTCGTTTCCACGGGCACGCGGATTGTAAAGGTCGCGCCGCCCGTAGGATTGTTCGCGGCGTCGATCTCACCGTGATGCGCGCGGGTGATGCCCTGCACGATGGACAAACCCAGTCCCGTGCCGCCAGGTCGCGAATCCGTGCCCCGAAAGAATTTCTCGAACACCTTCTTCTCTTCGCCGGGGGTCAGTCCCGCGCCGTGGTCACGAATGCGCAACAGCAATGTGCCGCCGTCAAGTTGCGCGGACATTTCAACTGGCGATGCTGCGGGACTGTGTTCCACGGCATTAACGAGCAGGTTGCACAACGCCTGCTCCATCAACCCAAAATCCAGCCGCACCAGCGGCAACTCTTCCGGCGCTGTGATATGAACGCGCTCGCGCGAGACCTCGTTCTCGACCTGGCTCACAGCCGACTCCAGCAATTCGCGCACTTCACCCCACTCCAGGTTCAGCGGCAGCCGCCCCGAATCAATGCGCGTCATGTCGAGCAGGTTGGTCACGATGCGGTTCAACCGCCGGTTCGCCGCCTTGATCTCATCCAAAAACGTCTCCGTCAGCGGCAGCCCGGCATCCTTCAATTGCGTGTCCAGTCCCTCGGTCGCCGCGCCGATCACCGCCAACGGCGTCTTCAACTCGTGCGAAACCGAATCCAGCAGCGTCCGATGCAGTCTCTCCGATTCTTCCGCCACGCGCGCCTGTTGGACGGTCTCGATCGAGCGGTAGCTCTCGATCATCACCGCGATCTGGCCGGCGAACGTCTCCAGCAAATCGTTCTCGTCGAGCGTCCACGTCTTGCGCTCTTCAAAATGAACGCCCAGGACGCCGAGCTTGCTCTTCGACGTCTGCAGCGGCAGGTACAACCCCTGCGCGTCCGGCAGCGTGTCGGTGAACCGTCCCGCCGCCTGCCCGTGTTCCAATGCCCACGCCGCCACGGCGCGCTCCTTGGCGTCGATGGAAAACGTGCTCGCCGGGTGCGGTGCTTCTTCGAGTCGTCCTTCCGCCGTCGTCAACAACACTACCGTCCGCGACCCAAACAGCGCGTCCACCTCTTTCACCGCCCGCGCCAGCCCGTCCTCCAACGAAGCGCTCGCGGTCACGCTCTCCAGCAATCGATTTAACGCCGAAGCCCGCCGCTCCCGCCGCCGTTCGGCGGTCTCGCGCGCGCGCAGTTGATTCGTGATGTGTCCCATCGCCAGCGCCACGACGAAGAACATCGAGAACATCATCAAATCGTGCGCCGAGGTGATCTGGAACGTGTAGATCGGCGGAATAAAAAGATAATTCCAGGCCACCGCGCTCAGCGTGGCCACCAACAGTACGGCCCACCGATTCAAAACCATTGCCAACAGAACCACACACAGGAGATACACCAGCGAGACCGCCATGTACCCCGTCAGGCCCTGCAATAACCACCCGACCATCGTCGCCGCCACCACCGCGCCCACGCCCACTGCGCAATCGCGCAGGATATTCGTCCCCACATACTGTGTCCAGGGACGGCGCGCACGGAGACTCCTGTCAGTGCGCGTGGTTCCGCTCACCACGTGCACGTCGATGTCGCCGCCCCGGCGGATCAACCGGCTTGCCAGCGAGCCGCCCCGGATCCATTCAAATAGCGGGTTACCAAAAGGCTTGCCGACCACGATCTGCGTCACGCCCTGCTGGCGCGCCGTTTCCAGCAACGCCCCCGCCACATCGTCACCGGTTGTCATTACGATTTCAGCGCCCAACTGCCGGGCCAGCGAAAGGTTCTTGGTCAGCCGTCGCTTCTCGTCTTCATTCAGCGCCGCCGACGTCTCCACGTAAACCGCCACCCATGGGGCATCCATCGCCGCCGCAATCCGTCGCGTCCAACGGATCAATTGCCCGGAAAATGGACTCGGCCCGACGCCCACCCCCAGTCGCTGCCCGGATTTCCACGGCGAGCCAATGCGCTTCGTCCGCATCACATCCCGCAATTCCTGGTCCACGTGCTCCGCTGTGGTCCGCAGTGCCATCTCGCGCAACGCCGTCAGCGTCTCTTCGCGGAAGAAATTCTCCGACGCCGTCGCCGCCCGTTCGCCCAGGTACACCTTGCCCTCGGCCAGCCGCTTGCGTAGTTGGTCGGGCGTGACGTCGATCAGTTCGATCTCGTCCGCCTGGTCGAGCACCGAATCGGGTACGGCCTCGCGAACCACTATGCCCGAAATCTGCTGCACCACGTCCAGCCGGCTCTCGAGGTGCTGGACATTGAGCGTGGCGTAGACATCGATGCCGGCGTCGAGCAATTCGAGCACGTCCTGGTAGCGCTTCGGATGGCGGCTGCCCGGCGCGTTGGTGTGGGCCAGCTCGTCCACGAGCACGAGCGCCGGACGCCGTGCAAGAATGGCGTCAATATCCATCTCCTGCAAGATCACACCGCGATATTCGATCTTTTTGCGAGGAATGATCGGCAACCCCGCCAGAAGCGCTTCCGTTTCCCCACGCCCGTGCGTCTCGACGACCCCAATCATGACGTCCACGCCCTCCGCCTTTTGGACGCGTGCTGCCTCCAACATCGCAAACGTCTTGCCGACGCCGGGAGACATGCCGAAGAAAATCTTCAGTTGCCCGCGTTTTGCCGCCTGCTCCTCGCGCTGGATTTCCGCAAGCAACGCGTCGGGGTTTGGCCGCGATGGCTCGGTCATGCAGGCATTCTAACTTTTAGCCGGAGTTTCACCATGCAAAAGTATGCGTCGTTACCGATGACCGAATTGGATGACCGCCCCGCCGGCCACGATCAAAGCCAGCCCCCACCACGTTGATGAGGCAATCACTTCCTTGAATACGAAACGACCTACCAATACGCTAACCACTGCAAAGAACGCGACGTAAACGCCAATCAATTTCGAGAAATCCCATTTCACCGAGTTGACGACCAGTCCGTAACAACCCAGCGCAACAAATCCGGCGATGACCAGCGCCGCATTACTACCCCGCAACCCGCGGCGGACCGTCGCATCGCCACCAACCTCCAGGAGCGCCGCCGCCAAGAATGCCAGCCATACAATAATATTCATATTGGGAAAGAGGGTATCATCTTTTGTTCGCATAGTGATGCCAGAGCCACAGGAACAAGAGAATCTGGATTGCCAGCGGAATGACGGCGACGAACACGAAATGGCGCGCCAGCCGCAACACTCTTCGCCACCGCGTTGATTCCTGCAAGCGATCGCACAATCCGGTGACGTGCATCTCCCCGGGCGCGTCCAGGTCCGTTTTCATCGCCGCGGCCGTCGGATACCTCAATGCGGGATCGCGCTGCAGGGCCCGTAGGACGATCTCCTCGGCTTGCGTCGATAGTTCCGGATTCAGTTTCCGCGGCACCGGCGGATCGCCCGTCAGGCGTGTGTTCATGATGACGAACGGGTCATCACCGTCGAATGGCGGAGTTCCGGTCAGCATCTCGTACAACACCGCACCGAGGCTGTAGATGTCCGAGCGCCGGTCGCCACGTCGGCCCTTGATCAGTTCCGGCGCAATGTAATCGGGCGTACCCATTGCTGGTGTAAAACCAACAAACGTCAGCCGTCGCGATTCCTCCGCTTGGGAAATCCCAAAGTCCATGACCCGCAGTCTGCCGTCTGGGCAAATCATGAGGTTGCTCGGTTTCAGGTCGCGATGAACCACACCATGCTCGTGAAGATACTGTAGCGCTTCGCAGATCAGGCTGGCGAATTTGAGCGCGTCCCTTTCCGGCAACGGTCGAATCCTGCCCAGAAGGTGCGCCAGAGTGCAGCCGCGCAAGTATTCGGTCACGATGTAGGGCCGGGATTTACCACCGTTGAGGGGGACAAACTTCAGGATGAATGGATGGTCCAGTCGATTCCCGATTTCTTCTTCCCGTTGAAAACGCGCGAAGGATGCCGGGCTACTCTCGATGCCGAGGTGCGGCACCTTTATCGCCACAGCCTGATTACCATCACGCAGGTCCTGGGCCTTGAAAATCGTCGCCATCCCGCCCTTACTGATGACCTCCGTCAGCAAAAACCGGTCATCCAACAGTTCCCCGGGTTGGAGCCCAACAGTGAAATGCGCCCGACTGTGCGGTGCGGAACCGGCCGGTTTTTCATGGTAGCCGAGACGCATGTGTGGGATCTGCCGCGGCCTTACCGCTCCGGACACTTTTCAACACGAGCCATTACGAAGCCATGTTCCAACGCCGGCACCACCAGCACCGGACAGGGCGCATGGCGAATCACCTTCGCCGTCGTACCGCGCCGGAAGAATCCCCACGATCCAACGGCGCCGTGGTTGGCCATGATAATCATGTCGGCATTCGTCTCCCTGGCTTCATTGACGATTTGTTGATACGGCTTTCCGCCGGCCACCACAACGTCGGTCACAATCTCTTCTCCCCAAATTACGTCCACCAGTTTGCGGATTTGGCTTTCACCAACCTCGCTCAGTTCTTCGATCAATCGGTCACGCGAGATGTTGCGTCTCAACTCCGGGCCAACCGGTTCGACGATGTGCAGGAGGGTAATCGTCGCTTTGTACTGCCGGGCAAACGCCGCCGCGTGGCACAGGGCCGAGACGGTCGTGTCCCGAAAATCAATCGGCACCAGGATCCGCCGCAGTTGCAGGACGGAGGAAGTCGAATTGATCGCGCACCATTCGGGCTTTCGAAACGGAGGGATTTCCATGTCCGATCACCTATCCTTTCACAGCCCCGTTCCCTTCCGCCTTCTTGGTGTCCATTTCATCCAGGGCCAGGTTCAGCCGCAGCACGTTCACGCGGGCTTCGCCGAAAATCCCCCACTGCGGCGGTTCGACGAATTTCTCCACCAGCGTCTTGACCCGGTCCGCGCCGATGCCGCGCGTGGCGGCAACGCGCGTGACCTGTAGTCGCGCTGCTTCGGGACTGATATGCGGATCCAGCCCGCTGGCAGAAGTAAAGACCATGTCCGCCGGGACGGGCGCGTCCGCCGCGAGCTTATTGCCGGTGCGGAACGCCGTGGCGTTGGCGGTCACATTGGACTGCAGCGCCTGGCTGGTCGGACCGAGGTTGCTGGCGCCCGAAGGCACCGTGGCATAACTGCCTGCGGAAGGCCGCGGCCAAAAGTACTTGTCACCTGTGAACTGCTGCGCGATCAATTCGGAGCCGACAACCTGCCCATTATGCTCAATCAGGCTACCGTTGGCCTGATTGTGAAAGGTAAGCTGCGCGATGCCGGTAATAACAAGTGGATACAGCACGCCGGTCAACACCGTGAAGACGATTGTGAGCAGTATCGACTGAATAAAAAGTTTCATGATTGTCCCTTTCTTCGGTTATGACGCCAGGTGCGCCGCGACCAGCAGCACATCGATCAGTTTGATAAAGATGAACGGAATAATGATCCCGCCCACACCGTAGATCAGCATGTTCCTGCGCAGGATTACCGCCGCGCCCAGCGGCTGGTATTTCACGCCGCGCAACGCCAGTGGAATCAGCGCCACGATAATCAACGCATTGAAGATCACCGCGCTGAGAATTGCGCTTTGCGGGGAATGCAGGTACATGATGTTCAACTTGTCGAGCGGGCCGTGTCCTCCCACCTGGGTGGCGTACAACAACCCAAACATCGCCGGCAGAATGGCGAAGTATTTCGACACGTCGTTGGCGATGCTGAACGTCGTCAGCGCGCCACGCGTCATCAGCAGTTGCTTCCCGATCTCGACGACCTCGATGAGCTTGGTCGGGTTGCTGTCGAGGTCCACCATGTTACCGGCTTCGCGGGCGGCCTGTGTCCCGGTATTCATCGCCACGCCAACATCGGCCTGCGCCAGGGCCGGTGCGTCGTTCGTGCCGTCGCCGATCATTGCAATGAGTTTACCGCCTTCCTGCTCCTTGCGAATGCGCGCCAGTTTGTCCTCGGGCTTGGCCTGGGCGATGAAATCGTCCACCCCGGCCTCGGCGGCGATGGCCGCGGCCGTCTGCGGGTTGTCACCCGTAATCATCACCGTGCGCACCCCCATCTTGCGCAGTTGCGCAAAACGCTCCTTGATCCCACCCTTGACCACGTCTTTCAACCGGATGACCCCAAGCACACGCGCGCCGTCCGACACCACCAGCGGCGTGCCACCCTGGGTCGAAATATCAAACACCGCCTGCTCCACGACTTTGGGATACAGCCCGCCTTTTTGTTCGACGTGGGCCCGGATGGCTTCTGCTGCGCCTTTGCGAATCACACGCACGCCCTTGCCATCGGGATCGATCAAATCCAACCCACTCATGCGGGTCTGTGCCGTGAACGCCACAAATTTCGCCTGCGGTTCCGCCACTTCGCGACCGCGCAAATTGTATTTCTCCTTGGCCAAAACGACGATCGACCGCCCTTCGGGTGTCTCATCGGCAAGGGAAGCGAGTTGCGCGGCGTTGGCGACTTCCTCCACGTTGACTCCCGGCGCGGCAATGAATTCCGTCGCCATGCGGTTGCCCAGTGTGATTGTCCCCGTCTTGTCGAGCAACAACACATCCACGTCGCCGGCCGCTTCGACCGCGCGGCCGCTGGTGGCCAGCACGTTGCGCCGCATTAATCGGTCGATGCCCGCGATACCGATGGCACTCAATAACCCGCCGATGGTCGTCGGGATCAGACAAACGATCAGCGACAGGAGCACGGGGATGGACGTCAAGACCACGCCGGTTTGACCGGCTGCCGCTTCGTTGTACCGGGCGAATGGCGGCAAGGTAACAACCACAAGAATGAACAACGCAGTGAGGCTGATCAGTACAATGTTCAGCGCGATTTCGTTCGGTGTCTTCTGGCGCCGCGCGCCTTCAATCATGGAGATCATCCGATCAAGGAACGAACTGCCCTCTTCGGCAGTGACGCGGACGACGATCCGGTCGCTAATCACCTTCGTGCCGCCGGTGACGGCACTGCGGTCCCCGCCGCTTTCACGAATAACCGGCGCCGACTCCCCGGTGATGGCGGACTCGTCCACTGTCGCGATGCCGTCCACAATCTCGCCGTCAGCCGCGATCATGTCGCCCGCCTCGCAGACAAACAGGTCGCCGATCTTCAACTCGGCGCTGGGTACGGACGTTTCCTTGCCCTTGACGAGCTTGCGGGCCATTGTCTTGGTGCGCAGCTTGCGAAGCGCGTCGGCGTGCGCCTTGCCCCGGCCTTCCGCCATTGCCTCGGCGAAGTTGGCGAACAGGCAGGTGAACCACAGCCAGAGGCAAATCTGGACGTTAAACAGGTTGCACTGTCCCTTCAGGAACAGGAACCCCGTGGTCATGATCGAACCGACCCACACGACGAACATCACGAGGTTCTTGATCTCATCGCGCGGACTTAGCTTCTTGAAGGAGTCGATGACCGCTTGCCGCACCAACTCGGAGTATTTGATTTCAACTTTTGTGCTCATGGTTGGTCCTTTAGAAAACGCGGCTGGCCAGCATCAGGCCGTGTTCGATAATCGGCCCGAGGCACAGCACCGGGAAAAATGTCAACGCGGCCACGATGACGATGACCCCCGTCAACGTGAGGCCAAATGTCCAACCGTGCGTGGGCAGCGTGCCGGAAGAAGCCTCGACCGTTTTGTGGGAGGCCAGACGGCCGACAATCGCCAGCGCGGCGACAATCGGCGCGAACCGGCCGATAATGATCCCGACGGCAAGCATGACGTTGTACCACGGCACGTTGGCGTTCAATCCGGCAAAGGCGCTGCCGTTATTGTTGGCGGCTTCACCGAATGCGTAAAGGATTTCACTCAACCCATGCGGGCCGTTATTGGCCAAACTGGACAACCCCGCCGGGATGACGCAGGAGATTGCCGTGGGAATCAAGCAGGCGGCATTCGGCAACAACACGCCAATGACCGCCCACGTCGCCACCCAGGCGTCCAGTTTCTTGCCCAGATATTCCGGTGTGCGCCCAATCATCAGCCCGGCGATGAATACAGTGATCAACACGTGGAACAGCATGCAGTACATGCCGCAACCGATGCCCCCGAAGATGATTTCCCCGATTAGGATGTTCCACATCGGCATCATCCCGGCCAGCGGCATCCAACTGTCGTGCATCGAATTGACCGAGCCGTTGTCGATTGCCGTGCAGGAGATGCCCCAGAGCACGCTGTTCATCACGCCGAACCGCTGCTCCTTGCCTTCCATCAACGGCTGGATGTTGCTGACCACGGGATTCGGCCGCGTCTCCGCCCACCACGCGACGCCGAAGGAAAGCAAATACAAGCCCAGCATCACGGCAAACAAACACCAGGCGTGCTTCAGGTTGCCGATCAATAGTCCAAACATGTAAACCTGCGCCATCGGCACGACGATGATCGCGAGCATTTCGAGAAAGTTCGCCAGCGGTGTCGGATTCTCATACGGATGAGCGCTGTTCACGCCGTAATAACCGCCGCCATTGGTGAAAAGCTGTTTGCAGGATTCAAAGGATGCGACCGGGCCGATCGGAAGGCTCTGCGTCTCCACCTTTTGATCCACCATCACCGGATTGCCCTTGTCATCCTTGACCGTGTTCCCTTTGTCATCGGTCTTTGGCACCTGCGTGGTGTACGGCTCCGTCAGCTTGGCATCCGGATAAGCTTTCCATGTTTGCGGGCAACCCTGCCAGATCAACGGAATCGACCAGACCACGGACAACGGAATCACGATGTAGAGCAGCGCCCGGGTCAGGTCCACCCAGAAATTGCCGATGGTCCGGGTCGTATGCCGCTTCAAAGCACGGCCCACCGCGACCAGGACCGCAAGCCCGGCTGCGCCACTCAGAAATTGGTGTACGGAGAGCCCAATCGTCTGCGAGAAATAGCTCATCGTGGACTCGCCCATGTACGACTGCCAGTCCGCATTGCAGACGAAACTCCACGCCGTATTGAAAGCCAAATGCCAGGAGCAGTTGGCGATCTTCATCGGATTCAGCGGCAACCACGCCTGCGTCATCAGAATCGCCATTAGCGAAACGAACCCCACGCAGGTCATGATCACTACCGCCCACAAATACCTGGGCCACGACATCTCCTGCCCCGGATCAACCCCCGTTAACCGATAGACCAGGTTCTCAACCGGCTGGAGAACAGGGTGCAGGAACGTCCCCTCTCCCTTGAACACCTTTGCCATGAATCGACCCAGCGGCGGCGTCAGGGCAATACCAATCCCGAAGAAAAGTATAATTTGAATAATCTCGTGCGCGTTCATGCCCCAAGCATCGCAGCGTTTACGCAAGACTGTTAATTAAAAGCCCGCACCGGCGCGTTAAAAAGGTGTTAACGTGAAGGCGACCCGAAACCAAATAATTGCTGTCCGCGTGGCCAAATGTTAACTTCACTCCGTGGAATCCGTAGTCATTGTCATTGGCCTGCTCACGCTCGTCGCGGTCGCGGCGCTCATCGCCGTGGTGCTGCGCGAGCGCAACAAGCCGCAGCAGCCCGACCAGTCGCTGCTGCTTCTCCAGCAGCAGGTCAGCGCTTTCCAGGAGCGTCTCGATAAATTTGGGCAGACCGTCTCGGAGAATCTGCAGCAATCCAGTGCGCAAATGAACAGTCGCTTGGACAACGCCGCGAAGGTTGTCGGCGATCTCCGCGAAAAAGTGGGGCAGATCCACGAGGTCGGCAAGGCCGCGGCCGAACTGGTGAATATTCTCCGCGCGCCGAAGCTGCGCGGTGGGATGGGTGAATTGTTCCTCGGCGACCTGCTCGCGCAGATCCTGCCGCCCGAGCATTTCAAATTACAGCATCGCTTCCGCAGCGGCGAGGCGGTGGACGCCGTCATCCAGATCGGCAATAAGTTCGTGCCGGTCGATTCGAAGTTCCCGCTCGAAAACTTCCGCCGCATCATGGACTCGCAAAGCGACTCCGAACGCGTCGCGGCCCGCAAACAATTCCTGCGCGATGTGAAAAAGCACGTCGATGCCATCTCAACGAAATACATCATGCCCGACGAAGGCACTTACAACTTCGCGCTGATGTATGTTCCCGCGGAAAATGTCTACTACGAGACCATCATCAAGGAAGAGTCGAGCGCCTCGGGTGAAGAACGACCGCTGTTCAGCTACGCCCTGGAGAAGCGCGTCGTGCCCGTTTCCCCAAATAGCTTCTACGCGTACCTGCAGACGATCCTGCTCGGCCTGCGCGGAATGCAGGTCGAAGAGCGCGCCCAGGAAATCCTCAACACCCTCGCCCGCCTGCGCGGCGACTTTGAGCGCGTCCAGGAAAGTTTCCGCGTCCTCGGCAAACACCTCACCAACGCGCAGGGTAGTTATTCCGAGGGCGAAAAAGCCCTCGCTAAATTCGACGCCAAACTCGGCCAGATCGAGCAGCCCGTCCTTCCACCAAACGAGCAGCCGAAATTAACGTAGGTACCGGTTCCAGGCATCGGTCGCATACTTCTCGACGACCAGTTTCTCCGCAATCGCCCGCTCGGCGTCTGTGACCTCGTAGTCCTCGAAATCGACGCCCAGCGCTTCTCGGAATCCCCGCTTAAGGTGCTCGGCGGAAAGTTTCGCATCAATGGATCCCTGGTGCAGCATGCCGGACTTCGTGCGCCGCTGGGCGCCGCCGGCCAGTTTGCGACCGTCAGTTACCACATCGCCTCGCACTGGCTTCTGGAAACACTCATACTGACCCTGCGGTGAATAAAGTTCCGCCTTGTGGAGACGCGGTTGTGTTTCGAACGCGGCGGCGATGGCTTTATGCAACGCGCAATAGGCGTCCATGGTTTTCATGGCGTGCAATGAATGCCCGGGCGACACGACGACTGTGTAAGTCGTGTCCTTCACGTGATACACCACGCCGCCGCCCGTGGGCCGTCTCACCACTTCATGCCCATTCGCAAGATTCGCGGGAAACTTCTGAAAGTAGCCAAACGTAATCGCCGGCTTCTCCCACGAATAAACCCGCACCAACGGACGCCCACGTTTCGCCGCCGTGCGCAGCAGCGCTTCATCCAGCCCCATATTGAAGGCTGCCGCGGCGGCCGGCGAATGCAGGAAATCCCAAATCTCAGCCATGGAAGAATTGTAACGTGCTATGGCAAAACTGGCGAGTGCCGATCCCGACGGAACTGCGCAAAGGCGTCGTCGAAACATCCCACGCGGGTAAACGCCAAATGTCCATAGCGTATGCTTAAAGCTGCGCGCGCCTGCGGTTCCGGCAGGCGGGCGATTTCAGATAAATAAAGGGCCACAGCAAAACCCGTCCGATCCGCACCATGTTCACAGTGAATGAGAATCGGGGGGCGTGCCTGTTGCAGAATTGTCACGAGAGCCGAGGTTTGCTGGGGTGATGGCGACCGATCGCCTGCCAGTGGGAAGTCAACAAACTCAATCCCGGCCATCTTGCAGGCCTGCTGCTCCTGCGTATGCCACAATTCGTTCGTCTCAGGACGTAAGTTGATTACCGTGCGAAGCCCGTCCTCGGCGATATGCCCACGCAATCGCGGGGCGGACATCTGGGCCGAACGGTAGAGTTCCCCGGGAATGACCACATGATAATTGTCGTACCAGCCCGGCCAACATAACGTTGCCGTCAATAGAGGGAACACAATGGCCAGTACCACCATGCGTACGCGATTACTGGTTCGACTGTGAGCAGGGGGCGACATTCTCTTTTCTAGTATGCTCGTAGTGTACCGCGGATGTTGCGCGGGCACAATTGCTCGTGTATCCTGTGAGGTCTTGGAGTTCCCTTAATATGACGCTTACAGAAAAGATCATGGCCCGCGCATCGGGCAAGAAATCAGTACAGCCCGGCGACAACGTCTGGGTGAACGTGGACGTTCTCATGACCCATGATGTGTGCGGGCCGGGAACCATCGGCGTATTCAAGCGCGAGTTCGGCGCCGATGCGAAGGTATGGGACAAAGAGAAGATCGTGATCATCCCCGACCACTACATTTTCACCGCGGATTCGAAATCGAACCGCAACGTGGACATCTTGCGCGACTTCGTGCGCGAGCAGGGCCTGAAATATTTCTATGACGTGATCGATGACCCCGACGGCCACTGGGCGTTCGACGCCAGTAAAGGCCAACTCAAACGCCAGTACGGCAGCAACTTTGCGGGCGTTTGCCACACGGCTTTGCCCGCCAAGGGTCATACGCGGCCAGGCGAGATTTTGCTCGGCACCGATTCGCACACCTGTATGGCGGGCGCTTTCGGCGAATTCGCCACCGGTATCGGCAATACCGACGCGGGTTTTGTTTTCGGCACGGGCAAGTTGCTTCTCAAAGTGCCGGAAACGATGCGCTTCTGGCTCGAAGGCAAATTGCAAAAGGGTGTTATGGCCAAGGACGTAATCCTCGAATGTATCGGTGACATTGGTTTCGATGGCGCAACCTATCGGGCCATGCAATTCCAGGGCCCCGGCGCAAAAGCCCTTAATATGGACGACCGCATGACCATCGCCAATATGGCCATCGAAGCGGGCGGCAAGAACGGCATTTTCGAGCCCGACCAAACAACATTTACATATGTAGACGAACGTACCAAGGCCAACGGCACGAAGGCAAAGTACGAAGCGTTGTTTTGCGATTCTGACGATAAGCAGAAATTCGTTTACGACAAGAAATTCGACCTCTCAAAACTCGAGCCGACCGTGGCGTGCCATCCGAATCCCGGCATCCGCAAACTCGCCAGGGAACTGAGCAGCGTCACACTCGACCGGGCCTATATCGGGTCATGCACTGGCGGCAAGACCAGCGACTTCCTCGCGTTCGCCGAGATCATCAAGGGCCACAAGGTCAAAATCGACACGTTCGGCGTGCCCGCGACGCCCGATGTTGTGCGCGAGTTGCAGGCAATGAAGATGAACGCCAGCACGGTGTGGCAGGTCCTTGAAGAAGCGGGTGTGCAAATGACCGAGAACGCCAGTTGCGCCGCCTGCCTCGGCGGGCCGACGGATACCTTTGGCCGGTTGAACAAACCGATGAAGTGCATCAGCGCGACCAACCGAAATTTCCCCGGCCGAATGGGCCATCTTGAGTCGCAGGTGTTCCTCGCATCGCCATACACCGTTGCCGCCAGTGCCCTCACCGGGCACATCACCGACCCGCGCGAACTCCTGAGCTAATGAAGCTCTACTTGTTGCGTCATGCCACCGCCGTCGACGTCGCGTCGAGTGACGCGGAACGTGAACTGACACGCGAAGGACGGGACGAAGCGCAGGTCGTCGGCGCCGCTCTTGCGGGACTGGGTGTCAGACTTTCCCGCATCCTGAGCAGCCCCATGTTGCGCGCCCGCCAGACGGCGGAGATTACTGCAAAGGCGCTACAGTTCCCGGGTGACGTGGAGTTTCTGCAGGAACTCGCGAACAACACGACAACTCCTGCGTTGCTCAAATCCTTGAAACCCCTGGCCTCTGACGGCGAACTCCTGTTGGTCGGTCATATGCCGGCACTGTCCGAGCATTTGGCGGCGCTGATCGGCGCGGAAAGCGCGCAAGCCTTCCCACTGGGCAAGGCCAGCGTCGCCTGCATCGAGTTGGAGCAACTGCGTGTCGGCACGGGCCAACTTCGCTGGTTGATGCGCCAGAAACAATTGCGAGAGATCGCCGCCCGTTGAAACGTCTCGCTTTGACGTTGCGCGTGCCGGTCGCGTCCGCTAAAGTCTCGCGGACATGGTTCGCAAAACTACAAAATCCAAAGGCGCCACATCGAAGAAATCCGCGCCAATCCACGGCACGGCGCTGCAGCCGTCATGGTACAACCCCTTTCACATCTTGTCCCCAGGCGACAGATTACCGGAAGACCTCAACGCGTTCATCGAATGCCCGATGCGCAGCAAGATCAAGTACGAACTCGACAAGCGCAACGGCATCCTCCACATCAGCCGCACGCTGCACAGCGCGGTCCACTACCCGAGCAATTACGGCTTCATTCCCCAGACCTACTGCCGCGATCACGACCCGTTGGATGTTCTTGTGCTGTCGCAGGAACCGGTCATTCCCGGCTGCGTGATGAAGGCCCGCCCGATCGGCATGTTGCCCATGAACGACTCGGGGGCAGAGGACATCAAGATCATTGCCGTGCACACCAATGACCCGATTTACTCCAGCTATGCCGACATCTCGCAGTTGCCGCCGCACACGCTGCGCGAGATCCGCCATTTCTTCGAAATCTACAAGGAACTGGAAAAAGCGGGACAAGTGGTCGTCGAGGATTTTCGCGGACGCATCGACGCGCACACGGTCATCCGTGAATCGGTTTCGGCCTACAAACGTTTCCGTCCGCAACTCCTCAACTGCGAATATCCGGATTATTGAGTTGCGGCGCGGTGGTGGGTGACAGTTTGTTTCTCGTTTCGTCACCGTCGGGCCATCACCCTAGAGACCACGCACCAGTGCGCCACCATTTTCGTTGGATTGCCTAGGAACGGTTTCAACGATAAGATGTGTGCCGAAAGACGATATGAAAGACTTCTTCATCGGGCTTTTGGTCGGCGCATTCCTGACGGCGGGAACGGGCTGGTATTTCGTCGTCGCGCGGAACGATCCTCGCGTGGTCCACGCGTGGGACGTTGTCGATGCCAAACTGACGGCCTGGCATCTGCGGGGTGACGACGTCCAGGACGAACTCAAAAGCACCGGCAAGGTCCTGCGGCGTCAGGCCCGCGATTTCGGCGCGGCCATGGCCAACGCTTCCTCGGACGCCGCGATAACGGCAAAGATTAAAGCCAAGTATACAATGGAACGCGACCTCTCCCTGTTTGGTATCTCCGTCAACACCACCGACGGCCGCGTCACGCTGGCGGGTAACGTCGCTTCCCACCAGCAAATCGGAAGAGCGATGCTGATCGCACTGGAAACCGACGGGGTGCGCGAAGTGAACTCGACGTTGCAGGTGAAACCACCGGCACATCCGAGTTCATGATTTCGCACGGGGCGAACCGAAAGATCTGGCATGGACAAAAAGCAAATCGCGGAAGTTTTCGAGGAGATCGGCGCGCTGCTGGAGCTGAAGGGCAACAACCCGTTCCGTGTGCGCGCCTACTACAACGCCGCGCGCATGGTTGACGGCCTGCCAGAAGACCTCGGCACACTCATCAAGGAAGAGCGCCTTACGGACATCAAGGGCATCGGTAAGGACCTCGCAGCCAAGATCACCGAGTTGTACACCACGAACAAGCTGGGGTTCTATGACGAGTTGAAGTCTTCCATGCCTCAAGGCTTACTGGAGATGCTGAAGATTCCCGGCTTCGGGCCGAAGCGGGCGAAGATCTTATACGATAAACTCAAGGTCGATTCTGTCGAAAAACTGGAGGCTGCCTGCAAAGCGGGCAAGATTGCTGCGCTTGATGGATTCGGTGAGAAATCGCAGCAGAAGATACTCGAAGGCATCGCGCTCGTGCGCCAGTTCAGTGGTCGGCATCTTTATGACAAGGCCTACGCCGCTGCGAAGCCGATCATCGAAGCGCTGCGATCGCACGAGGGCGTTATTCGCTGCAGCATCGCTGGCAGCCTGCTCCGTTGCCGCGAAACCATTGGCGACATCGACTTCCTTGTCAGCGCCAAGCCGAAGAATGCCCCGGCGATCATCGAGGACTTCGCCGAAATGCCCGGCATCCTCAGCGTCAGCGTGAAGGGCGAGACGAAAGCCAGCGTGGTTTTGAGGGGTGGCATCCAGGCCGACCTCCGCGTTGTCACTGATGACCAGTACGCCTTCGCGCTCAACTATTTCACCGGCAGCAAGGAACACAACATCGCGCTCCGCGCCCGGGCGTTGAAGTTGAAGAATCTTTCGCTCAATGAATACGGTTTCTCGCCTGCCGGGGAGAAAGAGAAAAGCGCAAAGGAACTGGGCAGTTCCATCAAGTGCAAGACCGAGGAGGACCTCTACAAGGCGCTCAAGCTCGATTACGTCCAGCCCGAATTGCGCGAGGACATGGGGGAGATCGAAGCCGCAGAAACAGGGAAGCTGCCGAAGTTGATCGAACTGTCGAATCTCCGTGGCACCTTCCACTGCCACTCAACCTGGAGCGATGGCATCGAGACCGTGGAGGCCATGGCTCAGGCAGCGCTGGATTTGGGCTTGGAGTATCTCGGCATCGCCGACCATAGCAAATCCGAACACCAGGCCCATGGCCTCGACGAAAAACGCGTCCGCCTCCAGGCAGCCGAGATCAAAAAACTGAACGTCAAATTCGCCAAAGAAGATTTCCGCATTTTCTTTGGCACCGAGTGCGACATCCTGGCCGACGGCTCGCTCGATTTCGATGACCAGACGCTCGCGCTCTTTGACTACGTCGTCGCCAGCGTCCACCAGGGCTTCACCATGGACGCCGAGAAGATGACCAAGCGCATCTGCAAAGCGCTCGCTCATCCGCGGGTAACGATACTCGGTCATCCGACGGGCCGCCTGTTGCTGGAACGCGAAGGCTACGCCGTTAACATGCCACAGGTCATCGCCGCCGCCGCGAAGCACAATAAGATCATCGAAATCAATTCTCATCCCTACCGCCTCGACATGGACTGGCGCCTTTGGAAACACGCGAAGGAACTCGGTGTCAAATGCGCCATCAACCCCGACGCCCACAACATCCCTGACCTCCAGTTTCTCGGCGTCGGCGTCGGCATCGCCCGCAAAGGCTGGCTTACGAAAACCGACGTCATCAATTGCCTTCCCCTGAAGGACGTGGAGAAGGCGCTGGCGAAAATGAAAGCTGCGTGACCAACCCCTGCGACGCGGGGATACCCTCCGACACCTACATATTGGATGACGATCGGGAAGACCCTCTACCTGAACGATCGTGGCACGGCTAGGCACTCCACCAGCCGCCGCGACGACGTAAGACGGACTTGCACATTATTTGTGGTCGATCCGAACTCATTATTGGAAACCTTGTATGTTTTAGGCTAAGGTCGCTGGAATTGCATGGCTGGTCGCCCCCAAAAAAGTGCATCGCTGGGATCGTTCCTCATGGAATTGGGCGTGTACAGCGTCTTCGTCTTCGCCTATTTCTTCCTCATCCTCCACTTCCTCGGCGGCTGGATCAAACACATCTTCGACCAGAACAAAACCCTCTATGCATTCGTGGCGCTCGTGTTGATCATCGTGCAGGGCGTCGCTTTGGAAATGTTAACCACCGGGCTGCTACGGATGATTCGAAGCCGCGAGAGGTAAGTCATGGATTTCCTGATCTCAGGCACCCACATCCATCCCGTTTACCTCATCGCCGTCGGATTCATCGTCGGGATCTGTGGCGGCTTTTTTGGCGTTGGGGGAAGTTTCCTGGCGGGACCGGCGCTGTTCTTTTTCGGTGTGCCGATGAATTTCGTCGTGGGCACGGACCTCGCGCACATCGTCGGAAAATCCATCGTCGCGGCCAAGAAACATCGCGTGCTGGGCAACGTGGATATCAAGCTCGGCTTGATCATGGCCGCCGCCACCATCGTCGGCGTCGAGACAGGGGCGCAACTCATCCAGCAGTTGAAGCGACACAACAATGTGGACCTGGTGGTCGCCATCGCGTTCGTCGTCGTGCTGGTTGGTATTTCAACGTTCATCGCCTGGGAGTGCTGGCAAACCCTGAAGATGGGAAAGGAAACCACCGGCAAATCTTCTGGCGGCAAACCCCGGCGCGACCACTCGGCCCTCGCCTACATCGCCAAAAACTTCCAGCGCTTTCATCTCCCGCCGATGATTTCCCTGCCCAATTCCGGCATCAAGCAAATCTCCTTGTGGACGATTCTGGTCGTATCCTATGTCGGTGGCATGTTCAGCGGATTCCTCGGCGGCGGCGCGGGCTACATTCGCATGCCCGCCATGGTCTACATCCTCGGCGTGCCCACGCATATCGCCGTCGGAACCGATCTGTTTGAAATCATAATCTCCGCCAGTTACGGGACCTTCACGCATGCGCTCAAAGGTAACGTCGACATCCTGATCGCCCTGGTCATGCACACAGGCGCCGCCATCGGCGCGCAAATCGGCGCGACCTTGACCCAATACTTTCACGGCGTCCGCATCCGGTTGGCCTTCATACCCCTGCCGCTTCTCGGAGCCGGGCTGATCATTTATAGCCTGATGACAGGTCATCATTTCAAATAAGGCGACACGCATCCCATGAAAATCCTCTTCTGCACCGACGGATCAAGCCAGGCGGAGAACGCCGTGCGATTTGGCGCGTTGATCGCCGCCGCATACCAGGCGGAAACATCCATCCTCGGAATCGTCGAAAAAAACAGCCAGACAGAAACGGTTTCGCAGGCGCTTCGTCGAGCCCAGGAAATCCTGAAGGAGCACCAGTTCACCGCCGAGTTGATCACCAGGACCGGCCGCCCCGTACCCGAGATCATCAAGGCCACTCAGGAAACCAAATACGACCTCGTGGTGATCGGCGCTGCCCGCAAAGGGCTCCTCGGCCCTTTGTGCATGTCGGCCCGCGCCTACAAAATCATCGAGTCAATCGAACCGCCCGTCCTCGTCGTCCTCGGCGAGCGCTCCGCGTTGCGCCGCATTCTCCTCTGCACCAGCGGCGCCGCGCAGTCGGACGCAACCGTCCAATTCGCCGGTGAACTCGCCCGCCGCGTGAATGCCCCGGTTGATCTCCTGCACGTCCTCGCGGAACCGCCCGCCGTTTACGCCAACCTCGTCAAATCCGAAGAGAACGTCAGCCAGATGTTGCAATCCAATTCCAAACTCGGCCGTAGCCTGCGCCACCAAAAAGAACTGCTCGAGAAAATGGGCGTCCACTGCGAGGTCCGCCTGCACCATGGGCTCGTCCTCGATGAACTCCTCCAGGAGCTGCGACGCGCCGACTACGACCTCGTCGTCTCCGGTTCCTCCCCGGCCCGCGACCGCCTGCGCGTCTATATCATGGGCAATATCACCCGCGAAATCGTCGACCGCGCCGGGTTACCAGTCCTGGTCGTCCGCGGTTCGCCCACTGCGAAAAAACGCTAGCGCTTTTTCGCCTTCCGCAGTTGCCAAGTCCCGCATTCGCTGGCAATGTTACTCTAGGCAAGCGATGGCAATCGACCCAGACCTCAAGGCCCTTCTCGATGCGTGGGCGTACGACCCCGATGACTGCGTCCGCGTCGTCACTCTCGCCGACGGCCGCGAGGTCATGCAGGTCCGCCTTCCCCTCGGCATCGAACAATACGAAATCGACGGCCGCCCCGACGGCCTGCGCCCGCACGGCGCCGAATCCGCCCTCGACTACCATCTCGGTCGCTCCAAGAATGCCGGCGACTCTGCATTCGAACTTTCCCCCGATGATTGCGTCGAGCTCTTCAACGAAGGCGTCCTCTACTACTACCGCTACCTCCACCTCTTTCAGATCAACGACTGGCGCCGCACCCTCCGCGACACCGACCGCAATCTCGCCCTCTTCGATTTCGTCCACCGCCACGCCAACCGCTACGAGGACAAAAACTACCTCGAACAATGGCGTCCCTACGTCCTTCGCATCAACGCCATCTCCGCCGCCATGATCGAGCTGGCTGACAACTGCCACGAAAAAGCCCTGCTCATCGTTAAAAACGCCGCCGACAAAATCGAGGCCTTGCCGGAAATCGACGAAGATACCTTCAAGTTCGAGCGCCAGCGCTCCCTCGACGCCCTCCGCGACCTCGCCGACCAGGTCGAAAAGGCCGTGCCGCAAACCGAACTCGAAAAACTCGAACACCAACTCCACGATGCCGTCTCCGCCGAACACTACGAACAAGCCGCCCAACTCCGCGACCAAATCCGCCGCCTCCAAGACGGCAAAAAATCCTAACTCGAATGTTCGGCGGCGGTCTCGCCTGCCATCTGTTCGGCCGAATAAGTGACATATTGCTACTACCCTGCGTCACAACACCTTAACTGGGGGGTTCGTTTCGTAATTTGTGTGTTTTCAAGGTTTCCGTCGTCCGCCAAAGCCTTGGCTACTGCGAATCTGGCCTGTCAAAGAACCGATCCCAATCATACCCCCTCGGAACACCCCTGTCCAGTAAAATTATCAATTACCGATAAGCCAGCAATGTTCTCCTACTGGGAGGGGAACAAAGGGTAGGTTCTATTTCCCAACGTGGGAGGGGTATTCCTACCCCGACCGGTCATGCGGACTTGTCCACCATCCACAAAAAAGCGCAGGGCGCACTTTCGTGCGCCCCATGCGAATCCTGATTCCGACCTCCGCCTCAGTTGCGTTTGCCGTTGTCGGCTTCCGCCTGCGGTTCATTGACGCGCTTGGTGATTTCCTCGGTGAACTTCTCCAGGGACTCCAGGCCCGCCGCATTCTCCGCCATGCCGATCCCCGCCTTTTCACCCAGGAGCAACGCAAGGACCTGGCTGAGCAGATTAACCGAGCCCAAATCGCCGGCGCCTTCGCCATCCTTGCCGCCACCCATGAGTAGCACGCGGTCGGGCACGATTGGTTGCGCGCTCTTGGAGAACTGCTCCGCCACGAGGTTCAAGGCAAATAACCGCGAATCGCCGTACGCGCGAATCTTCTGCAGGAACACCGCCGCCTCCGACAATCCGATCTGCGCAATCCGCGCCGCTTCGCCGCGTCCGAGCAACTCTTTCGACCGCGATTCGCCTTCCGCCCGCGCGATGTCGCGCTTGGCCAACCGCGTCGCCTCGGCAAGTTGCGCCTCCCCCTTGTTCGCGGCCACCTCGACATCAATGTGCGTCTGTGTCAGTTCCGTCTGCTTCGCGGCCGCAGCCTGCGCCTCATTGAGCGCCATCAACCTCGCCGCCGCCTCCTCCTGCTTGCTGAATGTCGCTTTCTGTTCCTCGGCCAACCGCCGTTGCCGCAACTGGTCGAACAGCCGCTCGATCGGATCGACCTGTCCCGCCGCGACCTGCGACTCCGGTCGCCCAATGAGCACCGCGACGCAGTTGATGTCGTAATCCTTGAACCGCCTCCCGAGTTCCTCGGTCGCGCGCTTCTGGATTTCTTCGCGATGCGTCAACAAATCAAGCATGCTCGACGACTGCGCCACGTCGCGGAAGTACGCCGTCAAAATCGGGTCCAGCGTCTGGCTGATGAGCCGCTTCACGTCCCCGAACCGCTGCACCACACTCGGCGCTTTCTCGTAATCGATATGCAACACCAGCGACAGCGGCAACACCGGCTCATACCCGTCCGCCGTGATCAACTCGATGCTCGTCAGGTCCTTGTCGTACTGGTGCGCCTCCACCTGCCCGGTAATCCAGCGCAAGACGAAGTTCACCGTCGGCACCGGTTCGACCTTCAACGCGTACGGATTCAGCGCGTATTTGCCGGGCGGCAACGCGCCGCGCCACACACCGCGCGAGCCCGACTCGACCTGTTCACCGTACCGAAACGCGATGCCGGTCACATCCGAACCTTTGTTGCCGTAGTACGACACGACCACGCCGACAAATCCAATCGGGATCAACGTCTTGGCCTTGATCTCCACCGTCGCGAACCATCGATTGATGAAGAACGTCCCGTCCGTCAGCACCTGCAATTGCTTGCCGCGCTTGCCGCCCATCGTCAGGAACGCTTCGGGGTCCTGGAAATAATGATGGTCCAGCCCGCTCTCCATTGCCTCGATTTCCGGCGCGATGATCTCGCCGTGCGCAATCGGTGCGCCGTCATGCACGGTCACAATGCCCAGCGTATCGGTCGGGCCGAGCAGGCTCAGCGTGTCCCGCTCCGGTGTTGCACTCGTCGCCGCCGACCCGATCACCACCGGGTCGAATCCGCGCAGGCTATGCAATTGCGCCTGCCAGTCCTGGTAGGTTTTCTCTTCCTTGTCCCCCATGGGACCGCTGTACACGCGGTCCTCGGCGATGACCACAAACAACGCCTGGTTCAACGCGTACACACCCTCACGCAGGATCGCCCGCTGACGGCCGCGCTGGCCGCCATTGTTCAGAAATGCCGGCGCATCCTGGAATGAATTGCTTTCCACCACCGACCCGAGCGTCTGCATCGGCGGCAACGGCGCGCCGTCCCGCGCGTACACGTAAGCGATCTTGCCCTCGGCGACCGTCACCAACGGTTCACGATGGATGCGGTACTGCCACGGGAAAAGCCCGAAATGCAGACCGCCACGGAGTAGTTTCGTCTGGAATCCCGCCTCTCCCTGCCGGGCCACAATCCGCCCTTCCGTCAACGAACCTGACGACGACCACAGCTTCTCGATGACGCCGACCTTGTTGTGCGGGATGTACCGCACCCCGAACAACCACGCCAGGATCACGAACACCACCGGTAGAAGAACCACCACCGCCGCCACGTAAATCAGAGTCTGCATCTCGCGCTCCTTCCCTAGTTGCGGAAAGATTATCACCGCGCCCAACCCCCAGCCAGTATAATGCAGCCCCCCGTTTATAACGCTATTGCCCTGTGGGAGGGGTATTCCTACCCCGACTCCAAAAGTTCCCCTCCTCGGAGGGGAAGGGGTGGGTTGCCGTTACCGATACACTTCGCGCCGATGGCCGATGTGCAACACAACCACCTTTTTCGCGATCATACACGCTTATCGCGCTTCAGCCTGTCGACCACCTCGGCAAACGGGATGGACGGCTCATCGCGACGCTCACTCACGAGAAGAATGTCCCCCAACTCCTCCGCGATATCCTCGTGAGTAAGCAATTCAGCAATGAACGCTTCGCGCTCTTTGGGAGAAAGCTTCGCGACCTGCTCGGCTAGTTCTTTACCGTTCATACTCATAGATGAGTATGCCCACCTTGCTATTCCGTCAACCTCACCTTCGCCCTTGTAGGAGCACGGCTTTAGCCTGCGTTCCCTCCTCGCAAAGACTCTCGCCTCTCCCCTTGGGGGAGAGGAGCCCTGTTGGGTATTGCACAACGGCAAATCCGCGTACCTCGCAGCCCCATTTTACTGAGGTGTAGGCTAATAAAATACACGCCTCCAGCCTTAAACACGCTCGGCGGTGGATGAAAGTCTGCTGGCTGCGAAATCTACTTCGACGTTCCTTGGAATTCACCTTGCTTCCAGAGACCATCCTCTGGTTTGCCGTCCGGATGGGTCATTTTACCAGTCCCGTCCATCTTCCCGTCACGGAAATGGCCCACGTAATTACGGCCGTCAGGCCATGTGTACGTGCCAATGCCGTCCGGCGATTCGCTATCGCCCTTCGCGACCACCCAGTCACCTTTGTATTCCCGTCCGTCTTTCCAAGTAATTGTACCACCACTCTGAGTGCCGTCAGTTCTCCACGTCCCCACTCCTCTAGTGCCATCGTCGTCTACCCACGTGCCGTCCACCCGGTACGGCAGACCGGCACGCCATTCGCCATGTTGATTTGTCCCGTTCGTACCCGTGAGAGTTCCCCGTCCATCCGGCAGGTCATTCTTGAACCCCCCGATATATATCAGTCCAGTCTGCGACGTATACGTCCCTTGCCCATTTCGCTTTCCATGCTGATATTCACCGGAGTACTTTGATCTGTTCCTCCGTGTTAATGTCCCTTGCCCGTCAAACCTGCCATTCTTGTACATTCCCACATACGTTCCTCCATTTGTGCCCGCGAACGTGAACGTTCCCAAGCCATTTTCCAGGCCATCTTTGTATTCACCCACAAATACATTTCCACTCGGCCAGATGACTGTCGCTTGCCCAGTCAGCGCGCCATCCCGCACCTCCCCAATGACCATCCTTCCGTCCATCAGCTTGTTCGTCTGCTGACCGTCGCAAGGAGATGAGAGATGGAATGCAGTGAACATGGTTGCCAAGAAGAACCCCAGACGTTTCATTGGACGCCTCCAATCAGCGTGATTTCTCATTAGACCTTGTATCATTGTCACAGGTTCGCTTCAAGCCAGATCAGGCATTCTGCGAAATTTCAGCACTCGCGCCTCCAACTTATTCGCTGAGAATCGCTCGGTGGCGGCAACGGAATTCCCGAGGTTGATGGGGCAGACGGGTGTGGAAAGCCGGGCCTTGAGGTGCTCGGATCACGCTTCCTACTGAGTTCAGCATATCATGCCACCATGGTTGCCGTTCGCGTGGCAATCGGAGGCGAAGTCGGATGATGAAACCGCCCATCCTTATTGGAGGTTGTAAGTGGCGTCAAGTTGCAACCAGAAATCTTATTTGCGACAATCGTCGCCTTACCCGCTTAGTCGTTAACCTATTTTAGCTGTTGTTTTCATCAGCCAGTTTTATCGACCACCAATTCTCCAAAACTTCACGTATACTCTCACTGTCTCTGACAGTGTGAAAGTCTCTATCGTGACAGAGCAGTTTTTCACCCTCAGAAATTGTATAGACAAACATATACCCGATAGTCATGAAAGGGATTTCATTTGGGCAAAAAACAAGACCTTGCTGTTCCGAAACAGAGCGTATTTGATCGATTGTGGGTATAGTGACTCCGGCAGATGTTGCAACGCTTTGCTTCGCAGGCGTGCCGATAAGCAGGTATCCACCACCTATGAACCCACCGTCACATTCACTATAGATGGACTTTAGGACGGACGCATTCTCAGCCCAACGAACGCTGGTGCCGGACGAACGCAACAGCAACAAGCTCTTGCCTCTGCCAGGATGTTCAAAAACGATCTCCCGGCGGCCGCGGATGATTTGCCGACTCCGTTCTGACAACCATTCTTCCAATGAAAAACTGCCCGGCACAATCTTAGCATCCTGGTTCTGAGTTCAAAGGTCCCGACGTGGGATTTCGCCAGTTGCCATCGTGTGTGTCAAGATGATTTAGTAGCGAACCTTGCCCTTCGATGTTTGACGGCTCGGCAGCCAAATTGGGATACTCATCAACACTGTTAATGTGGTGGAAGGGTCCGTCGTCTGGATCGACGTAGCCTCCGCTAATCGCCCTATTAACACCTGCTCTCCGAGAATTTGCATAATTAAGCGATGTATCAAAATTAAACTGGAAATTCCCTCCCACGGGAGTTGGCGGAGGATACATCGGTGACTCGGGGTAACCATTGTGAACTAGTACACTATTTTTCCCAACGAAGAAATCATGGACGCCCTCCACAACAAGATTGTATGTGGTTTCGGACTGCTGAAGTTCGTAGAGAAAGACCGCCGAAATCGTCTCGATTTTCCCATCAAGGAACCGGACAGACATACCGCCTTGCAAGTTTACTGCTTCGACCCACCGCTCTTCATTTTCAACCCAAAATAGGTGATGCCGTGTCGCCTCAATCGTTTCGTTGCCAACCCGCACCTCAACCCAATAGTAGGTGAAGTTACGCGGCGTGTCGGTGACCTTGCGCTCGACGGTTTCCCTTGTCTCAAGGTCGTAAGCATAAACTGTCTCACCAATCTCGATATCCTCGATGTTTTTCTCACCTTGCGGCGTTGCAACCTTTGTGCCGGCCGCGAAGCACATGCCTCCGTTCGGGATTGCTCCTGCCCCGTCCACCGCGCCCACGCCGCTTTCGACAAGGGCATACGTAATGACCGCCGTATTTACCCACAGACTTCCCAACTGATAGCCTGCAGAAAAGGGTGCATTGAAGCCCCCGGTATTGTAGCACCCTCCGCTGTGGCGGGCGGCCCAACCGTACAGACCGAGGGTGAGAATATTCAAATACCTTTCCGACGCACCGACGATCCCACCACCTACGAATCGGGCGACGTCCCATTCGTCCGGAGTCAAGTCTATCCACGTCAGCCCCAACGGGTCGATGGCATTGATCGGATTGTTCCCGCAGTACGCGTACAGATTGTCATCCCCGCCCGCCGGATCCTCGCTGATTAACCGGCCCAGCGCCGGGCTGTAGTACCGCGTTCGATAGCAATAAAAGCCGGTGCCGTCGTCCTCGCGGGCGGTGAACTGGTAGCTGTTCTTGTTACTGGATCCCGTCGTGGTGGTCGCCCCGAACGGTTCGTACGCGTACTGCGTCTGAAGCGCCTGATTGGTGTCGGTCAGTGCCAGAACGCTCCCGATGCCCTCGGCGAGATAGATACGGTTAGTGGTGGTTGTGCCGTGACCAGTACCCGGCGTGACGTCAATCCTTTGCCATGGTTCATCCAAACCCGGACTACGGAAGTAGTCGGCAGCCACAGTCCCGCTTCCGTCCAATTGCTGGATTACATCCGAACCATCGTACACATACTTCTCGGTCAGCCCGCCAACCGTCCGCGTGATGCGACGACCCAAACCATCGTAGACAAAGTTTGCCGTCACACCCCCGGTAATATTGGTCAATTGACCGCGCGCGTTCCACATCAAATTGTTGGTCGTCGCGCCATTGATCAGATTGGTCAGATTGCCGTCGGCATCATATTGCAGAGCGTAGGAACTAAAAGTCAGTTGCCGATTGGCAAAGTCGTAGCTGGAGTTGGTGACGGCTGCAGGGAGAATGTACACGCTCAGCGCGGAGGCACGCGCCCTCCGATTGCCGTTTTGATCGTATGCGTAATCGACCCTGTTGGTAGCGGCCCCTTGATACGTGATATTCGTGAGGCGCGAAAGGGTGTCGTAGGAATACAGCACGTTCATGCCGTTCGGCAGAACCAGTTTCGTGCGTCGCCCGAGATCATCATAGAAGAGAGAACTAGTGAATGTGCCCTGGGTCACATTCGTCAGGCGATTCCCATTGTCGTACTTATAGAAGACCGTGTTCTCCCCGGCTACGGTCATGTTGGTCCGTAGGCCAATGTCGTTGTATCCGTAGCTTATCGTCCCGTTAACGTCGACCACGTTCGTGACTCGATCCAGTTTATCGAAGAAGAATCTGGTGCTGCCAGCAACCGAATCCACCACATTCGTCACCCGATTGACCTTGTCGTACAGATAGCGCACGTTGCTTTGCGTCCCGTAAACAACTCCCGTAGGAAAGCTCAACGAGTTGTACTTAAACAAATCCGTGAGGCCACGACGATCTACGTGGTTTGTCAGATTGCCGTTATTGTCATACGCGACCGTCTCGATTTTGCCTAGTTGGTCTTTCCGACTAGTCAGACGAAACATGGAATCGTAGCCGTAGAAG
>DATLVI010000014.1 GCA_035577545.1 Verrucomicrobiia bacterium | reverse complement strand
AGCTTGATAACCGGGCCTTCCTCGCTGCTTTCCACGAGTTGGTCGAGGTTGATTTCCTCCTGGCCTTCTTTTGCCAGCTCGACGTCGGAGACGTCGACGTCCTTCAGAATCGCATCAATACCGCCGCTGACTTGTGTCTGTGCGTTGTTGAGGAAATCGACAACAGCCTTTTCGGTGCTGATTAGCGGAACGATCTGCAGATTGGCGCGCATGCGGCGCAGATCATCGAGCGCCAGCACATTCAACGGGTCCGCCATCGCCACAAACAGCCTTTTGCCGAGGCGGGCGACGGCAACCATTTTGTAGGTTTGTGCGAGCTCCTTCGGGATGAGATCAATGACGTCCTGCGGGACGCGCATCTTGGACAACGTGATGGGTGACGCGCCGAGGCAGCGGCCCATGCTGACCATCATGTCCTGATCGGTGACGAGTTGCTTCTCGATCAGCAGCTTAAGGAGGCGGCCGCCCTGCTTTTTCTGCAGTTCAAGTGCCTCGGTCAGTTGCTCTTGTGTCAGCAACCCATCGGCGAGCAGCGTATCGGCTATTCTTTCCCCGAATGATTTCATGGTTTACCGGGCATGCGAGTGCCCTGTGGATGTTTCGTGTCGAGTCCATGCGCGCGTCGCAGCGCGCTGTGGATTTCCTCGGGTGAAGTTACATACCAAAAGACGTTGTAGGCCAACATGACTTCGGCCTGGCTGCGTAATTGCATGTCGAATGGATTGGCGGTTGCGATCAACACCGAACGGCTGATCAGGTCGAACGGAACAATGCAATTCGCGAAGCAGAGATCCCGTGGCAACAGGCAGACCGCATCGCGGTCCACGTCGTAGGTCGAAAGAGGGAGATAGGGCAGACCACTGCGTTCGACAAGCAAGGAAAGGAAGTCCTCCAACTTGATCAATTGTTCATCGACCAGCACCTGCGAAAGCGTGCAGGCCTGTGCGTTTTCGCCATTGCCCGCGGGACTCGACGCGAGGCGTTTGAGGAGCGGTTCGACAGCCTGCTCTGTGATCAACTTCTCGGCGAGGAGCACATCGACCAACGCCTTGTTGCCGTTCTCGGGCGCTTGTTTCACTGGCAAGGAAGAGGGGGGCGCCGCTGCCCCGGCGACCAGCGTCGGGTCAGATGGTGTCGGCTTGGAGTCCTCACGCAACGGCGGCGCCCCAGAGGGTTGACGGGCAGGGGAAAGCTGGGAGGTTTTTGCCTCGATTTCCGAAAGGGCGGCCAACACCTCGGGGTCATCAGGATATTCCTGCAGGATTCCTTCGAACTCGAGGATCGCTTGTGAAATCTGGCCGAGAGAGATGTGGGCGTTCGCCAGCTTCTTGGAGGCGCGCAGACTCTCCGGGCGCCGGCCCAGTTTGCTATAGGCCTCCTTGAGGATTTCCCAGGACTGGTAGTCGTCCGGCTGGGACTCCGTTATCGCTTCGAACATCTCGACTGTTCGAAGCAGTTGCTGGTTTTCGTCTTCTGAAATACTGGCCATTTCGAGCACTCCAAGCTCGGGGGGCTGATAAAGCACCCTACATGCCAGTGGCGGATGGGGATAAGAAGGAAAACTGGCTGCCCGACCTGGACTCGAACCAGGAAATACGGCTCCAAAGGCCGCTGTGTTACCAATTACACTATCGGGCAGTCTGCCCCATGCTGCTTGGGACCGCGCCGTTATGCCAGACGCAGAGGTGCGAATTGCGCCACCCGCGTCCACATACTCGGCCCAAATTGTTCACGAACTTTTCGCGCGGATGTTTTCGCCAATTTCGCATTCGGAAACAGTCCGAACACCGTCGCGCCGCTGCCACTCATCAGGGCGCCTACCGCGCCGCCGTCAAGCATGGCGTCTTTGATCAATTCCAGAACGGGAAACTTGCGAATTGATGGCGCTTCCAGCGAGTTGAACAGGGCTCGCGAAACACCCGCCAGGTCGTCATCGGCCAGCGCGCGCAACAGGAGACTAACTTCTGGCGGGGGCGCTGTCAATCGCGACTCCGCCGTCGCTTTGGCCCAGCTTTCATAGGCCCATTTCGTCGAGATGCCGAAGCCGGGGTTCACCAGCAGGATCGCTCCCGAGAATTTGCACGGGATGGGTTCGATCTTCTCGCCGCGCCCGCTGCAGAGGGCCGCGCCGCCGGCCATGAAGAAATTGATGTCCGAACCCAGACTCGCCGCGAGCGTGTGCAATTTCTTGCTAGACGCCTTCAGTTTCCAAAGACGGTTCAATCCCAGCAATGCGGTCGCCGCATTGCTGCTGCCGCCGCCAAGACCCGCCGCGAGCGGCGTGCATTTCGTCAGGCTGATCTTCGCGCCCTGCTTTGTCCCGTATGCTTCCGCCAGCGTTCTGGCCGCCCGAAGCGCAAGGTTTGAGTCATCCGTCGGCAGGCGGGGATCGTCACACGCCAGCGTGACGCCGGCCTTGCGGGATTGCAGTGTGATCTGATCGCCGAAATCAAGCGGGAGCATCACCGTTTCGAGTTCGTGATAGCCGTCCGGCCGCTTGCCAATGATGCGCAAGTACAGATTGATTTTCGCGGGCGAAAAAATGGTCAACGGCCAGCCCGTCCCCGCTGTTGCGCTTGTGTCGTCACGAAGTTTTCCCTACCATGCGCCTTGGATGAAATCAAAGCTTATCGTGGCGCTGGACGTGGAAAGCTTTGAGGACGCGACCGCCTTGGTTCAGGTCACGCGTGACGTTGTGGATGTTTTCAAGGTCGGCAGCCAATTGTTCACCCGCGTCGGTCCCCGCATCATCGAGTTTCTCCACGAGCATGGCAAGGAATGCTTCATCGACTTGAAGTTTCACGACATTCCTCACACGGTTGCCAGGGCCGTCGCGTCCGCAGCCGCGCTACGGGTCCGCATGTTGACCTTGCACACATCCGGTGGCGCAGAAATGCTCGAGGCGGCAGCAGCGATTCCTGGTCATCCATTGCTGCTTGGCGTGACCGTGCTCACGAGCGTGGGAGGCGACGTGCAAGCGGAGGTACTACGTTTGGCGAAGCTTGCGAAAGAGTGTGGTTTGGATGGTGTCATAGCCTCACCGCGTGAGATTCATCTGTTGCGCGAGGCGCTCGGGAAGAACTTTCTTATCGTGACGCCCGGTATCCGCCCCTCGTGGGCAGAAGCCGGCGACCAGAAACGCGTGATGACCCCTACTGAAGCGGTTGCCGCCGGAGCCAGTTACATCGTTGTCGGCAGACCCATCATCGCGGCGGACGACCCCGCTCGGGCAGCGGCACGCATCGTCGAGGAAATGGCGGTTGCCGTCGCGTCAGCTTGAGCGGCGGCGCACCTGCAGGACGCCTTCCTTGATATCGGCCAGGTCCTTCAAGATCTCGTCCTGATTCTTCAGGATCTTGTCGTTTTGCTCCAGAATCTTGTCGATTCGAGGGTCAGCCGCGGCAGGCGCGACAGGTTTGTTTTCACTCTGCGCCTGCGCGATGAAGAGACTTCCCGCGACCAGACCGGCCGCGAGGGCAAAGGTGGCGACGTATTTGGCATTCATTCCCATATTCCTCCGCTTGTTGTATCGATTACCGTAACAGTTCCAGCAACTTGCGTTCCCGCACAAAGTGGCGGGCAATTTCGTTGCCGTCAAGCAGGATGACCGGGATGTCGTCGCGATAGCGCTCAAGAAGTTCTGGATTCTGCGAAATGTCGATGATCTCCACTGCGAAATCGACTTTCTCGTGGCAGCGCTCGATGACCTCCTTCGCCCGCTCGCACAAGTGGCAATCCGGCTTGGAGTAGATCGTAATCAGGGCCACAAGCTAGTAGCGATAATGGTCCGGCTTGTAAGGACCTTCGATCGGAACGTCGAGGTAGGCAGCTTGCTTCTCGGAGAGCTTGGTGAGCTTCACGCCGATTTTTTCGAGATGCAAGCGGGCCACTTCTTCGTCAAGTTTCTTGGGCAAGCGATAGACGCCGACTCTGTTGGTGTCCTTCTTCTGCCACAAATCCAATTGCGCGAGGCATTGGTTGGTAAAGCTGTTGGACATGACAAAACTCGGATGGCCGGTGGCGCACCCGAGGTTCACGAGACGGCCTTCGGCGAGCAGATAAATGCAGTGACCGTCCGCGAAAGTGTACTTGTCCACCTGCGGCTTGATGTTGAGCCGGGTGACGCCTTTCGCGTTGTTGAGACGGTCCACCTGAATCTCGTTGTCGAAGTGGCCGATGTTGCAAACGATGGCCTGGTCTTTCATTTTCGCCATGTGTTCGAGCGTGAGGATGTCGCAGTTGCCGGTCGTCGTGACGTAGATGTCGGCCTTGCCGAGCGTGTCTTCGACGGTCGTGACCTGGAAACCTTCCATCGCAGCCTGCAAGGCGTTGATGGGATCAATCTCAGTGACGATCACGCGCGCCCCGAAACCGCGCAGTGAATGGGAACTGCCTTTGCCCACGTCGCCGTAACCGCAAACCACCGCGACCTTGCCGGCCACCATCACGTCCGTCGCACGCTTGATGCCGTCGGCGAGTGATTCGCGACAGCCGTAAAGATTGTCAAACTTCGACTTGGTGACGGAATCGTTGACATTGATGGCGGGAACGAGCAACTTGTGCGCTTCGAGCATCTGATAGAGGCGGTGCACGCCGGTCGTCGTCTCTTCGGAAACGCCCTTCCAATCCTTCACGACGGTGTGCCAGAAACGCGGGCGCTGTTTGAGCACGCGCTTGAGGAGGTCTTTGATGACCTGCTCTTCGTGGCTCGCGCTCTTGGTGTTGACCCAGTCGCTGCCATTTTCGAGTTCGTAGCCTTTATGGATGAGCAGGGTGGCATCACCGCCGTCGTCCACGATGAGCTGTGGGCCCTTGTTGTCGGGATGTGTGAGCGCGTCGAGCGTGCAGTCCCAATATTCCTCCAGCGTCTCACCTTTCCACGCGAAAACCGGAATGCCCGCCTGCGCGATCGCCGCGGCGGCGTGGTCCTGCGTCGAAAAGATGTTGCAGCTCGCCCAGCGCACGGACGCGCCGAGTTCCTTGAGTGTCTCGATGAGAATCGCCGTCTCGATGGTCATGTGCAGCGAGCCGGTAATGCGCACGCCTCGGAGCGGCTTTAACGGGCCGTACTTCTTGCGGATGGCCATGAGGCCGGGCATTTCGTGCTCGGAGACGTGAATGGTCTTACGACCCCATTCCGCGAGCGAGAGGTCACGCACTTTGAAGTCACCTTTCGCGCCGTTGCCCGTGGGTTTTGTGAGTTTTGTCCGCGCCGGAGGAAGTTTAACTGTAGCCATAACTGTTAATCGTAGTTGTCTTTTTCATATCACCGATCGCGGCGATTTGCGAATCGCCCGATTGGCCTTGGTTCTTAGTGGAGCGGGAAAAAGTACTCGACGATAGGCTGCAAATCAACGAAATTCCCCTTGCGCACGCTACGTGGCCGGTGCGCCAAAATAGCCTACCCATGCGAGATCCAGCGTTTCGTCGGTCAACCTAAGTTCTTGCTTCTCAAAGCGGCACAAATCCACCGCTCGCAGGACCAAATCGCGCGGGTCACAGGCATTTGGCAGGCGACCTTCGGCCTTGTAACGATCCAATAGGCGCGCGATCAAGGCATCGTCCAACGGCAGGCCGAAATCGGCCGCCGTGCGTTGGAAGATCTCCGTGTAGGTTTCCGTTGAAGGCCGTGAAACCGCGAGACGATAGCCCATGCGCCGCATGAACGCCTCATCCACGAGATCGGCGTCGGTCAGGTTCGTCGCGAACACGATAATCTGTTCGAAAGGAATCTCGATCTTCTTCCCCGTGCTCAACGTGAGCGAATCGACACGGTTCTCCAGCGGGATAATCCAACGGTTCAACAACTGGTGCGCCGAGCAGCGCTGGCGCCCGAAATCATCCACTAATAAAACGCCTCCGTTCGCCTTGAGTTGAAACGGCGCCTCGTAGTAGCGAGCGCTGCCCGTCGCCGTCAGGTCAAGGCTCTCAATCGTCAGTTCACCGCCGACAACCACCAACGGCGGACGAATCTTCACCCAGCGGCGATCGAAATCGGATTCCGTGGGCTCGACGGTATGGTGCACGTGTTTGTCGAATACGCGGATGACCTGGCCGTCCACCTCGATGGCGTAGGGAATCCACAGCGGTTCCGCCACCGCGTTGACCAGCGCTCGGGCCATCGCCGTTTTTCCGTTGCCAGGCGGCCCGCTTAGGAACAGGCTGCGCCCCGAACTGACCACCACCCCGAGGATCCGCTTGACCGCTTCCGGCAACACCAAATGCGACAACGTTTGCTCCAGCGACTCCCGGGTCGCGGGCGCACGGCTGCGTACCTGGCTGACCAGCATCATCGTGTAAAGTTCCAGCGTGACCGGCGCAGGTCCGACATAGCTGCAGATGCTCATCGACTGGAAGACCCGCGTCCAACCGCGTTCCAGCATCGCGTAGCGGTTATTGTGCATCGCGATGCTGCCCTTCATCTCGATGAGGTTCTCGCGGTACAACTGCTGCAGCACCGTGTCCGTGATCACCAGGCCGAGTTTCATCCGCTCGCTCACACTGGATGTGGTCCCGTTCGTGTCGGTGGACAATGTCTTCAGCGCCAGATCATTCAGGAACCCGAGATTGAGGTCCAGTTGGTCCGGCGTCTCAGGGAAACGCGGACAGAGTTGGCTCGATACCGCCTCTGCGGCAGCATCCAACAGTTCGGCATTTGTCGGTTCCTGCATGATCGCGTCGAAACCCTTTTAACACAAGGCCCGCCCGAGCGCGAGCACTTTTGAGGGCGCTATCGCTTTTACGGCACGAGGAGTACGCGGTAGAAGGCGGGCGGGTTGGTGGCGGCCCCGAAATCGGTCTGGGTGACGGGCGAGCCGGTGCCAATGGTGAGGGGGCCGACGTTAAACCAGGAAGCATTGGTGCCCAATACGCTGCTGCGTTCGAGTTGATTGGTCTTGTTGGGCTGCGTGCTCCATGTGACGGCGACGTCGTCGCCGACGATGCTGATGTTGGTGATGCGAAAGGCAGAATTTGGATCCGTCGGGTCGGTGCCAGCCAGGAACTCCTGCAGATTGGAGATCCCATCGCCGTCAGCGTCCTGGTTGGCCAGCGAATTATCGCCACTTTGGCCGGTTGCGTGGTTAAAGTACGCGAGCATCCACCAATCGGGGATCCCGTCACTGTCGCTGTCGAGATCGGCGATCTTGCGGACCTGGATACCGGAGGCGCGGGCGTTGTCCGTAACGGGGACGAAATCGATTTTCAGCTGCGCGTCGGCGACGGCATTAGTGAAGACACGCGTGACCGGAATGTTCTTGCCGCCTGCAGCCGCGAAAATATCAAAATTGGTCAGCACTTGCTGACCCTCGATGAAAACATTGAATACGCGCTGGTTGGTGGCGCTCCAGAACGTTTCCACTTCGAGCAACGTGGTTTCATAGACGCCCGCCGGGCAGTCGAAGAGGTAGCTGTAGCCGCCCGCGGACTGGCTGTAACGTTCCCATTGATAGAGGCGCCACGCGTTTGTGCAGATCCCCGTGATCGCATTGTTAACAAAGCCGGTGGCCGTGGTGCCGGAGTAGCCAAACGAGCCAAGCGCATAGGCTTGATCCTTGATCCAGACGGTGCTGTCGCAGTTGGTGGCATTGACAGGATCGCCGGCGCTGATGCGCGCGAGGTAACTCCCGGGCACATTGAAGACGCGGACCGTAACGGACGGGACGCTGGAGAGATTGCCGGAAATATCGGTCGCGCGCGCGAAGATTGTGTGCTGGCCGTTGAGCAGATTCTGCGTGTTGAGTGAGAAAGACCAGCTCGTGGTGCCCGAGGCGGTGCTCCACGTGCCGCTATCGACGTTCACCTCGACTTTCGTGACGGCGACGTTGTCCGAGGCGGTCCCTGAGACCAGTGTGGTGCCCGACACGGTCGAACCGTTGATAGGGAAATTGAGCGCCACGCCGGGTGGGGTAAGGTCGGCGACGATGTTGGTAGAGGTGACGAAGTAGGTGTCAAACGGCGCGAAGATCGTGTTGCCATTGACGGAATCCATCGCGTTGGTGCCAAGGTGGACCAGATTGGTCGTAAACGTCGGCCAGGTTGTGCCGGGAGTGAAGGTCATGGTGTCGTGCAACGCGGACCAGGTGAAAGCGCCCGACGTCGCCGGTGTCAGAGAAAGTGCTGCCTGCACGGAGTTGGTGTCCATCGGTTTGCTGAATGCCAAAACCAGACGGGCTGCCGTCGAAACATTCGTCGACGCATGCGTCGGACTTTGGCTGATGACGACGGGATCAAGCGGTTGCACCAGCGATTGCGCGATGAAGATCTTGGCGGTGGTGCTGGGGACGGAGATCACGGGCGTGATGTTGGTCGTGGAAGAGGTGACCACAATGGTTTCATTCGTGTTGAGCAGGTTGACCAGGACGGTGCCCGGTGCATACAAAGAAGGACGACTGGGGAGTGACTGACTGGAAGAGGCAGTGTTGAAGACGACGAAGACTTCCTGATTACTCAGCACGCGCGAGTAGGCGAAAAGGCCCGGCCCGGCCGAATTGGTCCAACTGTTGTTGTGCACGCCGGTGCGTAATGCGGGATAGAGGCGGCGGAAATTATTGAGCTTGGCGACGAGTTGAAACAGCGGGTGCGTCTCGTTGAAATTGTCGCCGAGCGACGGGCCTTGCTCGAACTGGCCGTCGAACATGTCCTCGCGATTGTTCGGGTCGGTCGTACCGTCGAAGGCCTGTTCCGTACCGTAGTACAGGCACGGAATACCCCGCGAAGTGTAGAGAAATTCCAGCGCGACGGTGAGGCGGTTGGTGTTGTCATTGGCCTCGCTGGAACTCAGGAAGCGTGGGTTGTCGTGATTATCCAGAAAGGTGACGAGTCGATACCAGGAGTTGGTGTCGTAATTGGGGGCGATTTGATTGTAATGGGTCTGGATCCCCACTGTGTTGCCCGAAGCAGTTCCGAACACCGAGCCGATCTGGCCATACAACACGTAATCCAGTGTTGCGTCGAGTTTGAACGGGCCGCCCCCCTCCGTACCGGTGTAAGAGCCGACGAAGGGGTCGTCGCTGAGGTTGCCATTGAAAACTTCGCCGAACATGAAGAAATTCGATTTACCGATGGAAGTTGCATACTGGTGGATCTGCGGGCACCAGTACTGCCAGAAACCATAATCCACATGCTTTACCGTATCGATGCGGAAGCCATCGAAGTCGCCCGCGCCGATCCAATACTCGTAGACGTTGGCCATGTTGGTGCGGACATAGGTCGTCTCGGTGGCGAAGTCGTCCAGGCTCGACAATTCCCCGAGCACGACGTGTTGGGTGAGGCTGTAGGTATCAATCGCGCCGTTGTTGTGAAAGATGGATGTGAAGGTCGGCGGCGTCGCATTGGTAATGTTGAAGGGAAAGGCGTGCTGGTTGGCCACGTTCTTGTAGCGCATGTTGTAGCCGGATGGCGGCGCCAGGAAGGCCGGGTAGCCGGAATCGCCGCTGTCAATAAGATCGCCGCTGTGGTTGCAGACGATGTCCAGGACGACCTTGATCCCACGGGAATGCGCCGCGCTGACCATATTCGACAGGTCGGTCATGCTACCCCAGTGCGGTGCCAGTTGATAAAAATCCTGCGCCCCGTAACCGTGAAATGCGGAACCACCAACATTGTAAACAATCGGGGTGACCCAGATGGCCGTGGCGCCAAGCGACTTGATGTAGTCCAGCTTCTGTTGGACGCCTTTCAGATCGCCGCCATGGATGGCGTGGGCGTCAGCCGGCAAATAGGGCGCTCCGTGCGCACTTTCGACATTGTTGTTGGAAGGATCGCCGTCGTAGAACCGATCCAGGAAAATGAAATAGATGTTTTCGTTACGCCAGTCGGCAGGCGAGGGGTACGCAGCGCGAGCTGTAGCGGCGAGGGAGAAAATGAAGACGCAGCAGAGCGCATTCACGGCAACAGTCAAACGTCGCACCCTGCGATTGGCGCAAACCCACGCCAGTCCAGTTGCAGACAAGACAACTCGGACGAACCCATTCATTAGCTTCCAGCGATCCTAACCTTCCGTCGGTAACCTGTCGACATAGCTCGTCGGTCAACCGCTTTACAAATTCGGCCAGATGCGACCCCACGTCAACTGTCAGGAATTAGTGAACAGCTTTCTTCAAGGCTTCCGCTTTGTCCGTCCGCTCCCACGTAAGTGCTTCCAGGTCATCGATTTTGCCAAAATGACCGTAGTTGGTCGTCTTACCGTAGATCGGGCGTAGGAGGTTCAACTGCTTGATGATATTGGCGGGCTTGAAGCTGAACACCTCCAGCACGGCCTTCTCGATCTTCTCGCGCGGCACCTTGCTGGTGCCAAACGTCTCGACCAACACGCTAACCGGCTCAGGAAAGCCGATGGCGTATGCGAATTGGATTTCGCAGCGCTCGGCCAAACCCGCCGCCACAATGTTCTTGGCGACGTAACGGCCCATGTACGCGGCACTGCGATCGACTTTGCTCGGGTCCTTGCCGCTGAACGCCCCGCCGCCATGCCGCCCCATGCCGCCGTAGCTGTCCACGATGATCTTGCGGCCCGTCAGACCGCTGTCGCCTTCGGGCCCGCCGATGACGAACCGGCCCGTGGGATTGATGAGGTAGCGAGTGTCCTTGTCGAGCAGGTTCTTCGGGATGACCTTCTTGATGATTTCTTCGATGAGGATTTCCGCAATCTCCGAGTGCTTCACGTTGTCCGCATGCTGGTTGGAAATGACGACGGTATGAACACGGATGGGTTTGTGGTTCTCGTACTCGATGGTGACCTGCGTCTTGCCGTCGGGACGCAGCCATTTGATCGCACCGCTCTTCCGCGCCTTGGAAAGTTTCAACCCGAGCTTGTGCGCGTACATGATCGGCGCCGGCATCAGTTCCGGCGTCTCCGTGCAAGCGAACCCAAACATCAATCCCTGGTCGCCCGCGCCCTGTTCGGCGGTGGCTTTGCCTTCCGCCGCTTTGTCATCCACGCCCTGCGCAATGTCCGGACTTTGCTTCACGAGCGCGCAGAGGACCTGGCAATCCTCGTCATTGAACACCGCGCTCACGTCCTTCGTGTAACCGATCTCGCGGATCGCGCCGCGCACGATCTGGCAATAATCCAGGTGCGCCTTGGTTGTGATCTCGCCGGCAAGCACCACGAGGTTTGATTTGGCAAGCGTCTCGCAGGCCACGCGACTCTTCGGGTCCTGCTTCAAGCACGCGTCCAACACCGCGTCCGAAATCGTGTCGCAAACCTTGTCCGGGTGACCCTCCGTCACCGATTCCGACGAAAATAAATAATGTTTCTTGTCCATAAGATCCTTCATTGTCAGGGAGAGGTGCTTCTCTAGGCACTCAGTCGGTTACCTCGCCAAATTCCGGGTGCGAATGTACCGGAAAGAGGCTCAACGCACAAGAAATTTCCCAAGCTCCCGGACCGTCCAACTCGCCATTTTCTCACCAAACGAACCGGATTCAAAAATTCCGCAAGATCGCCATAAAGTGCTGTAGTTGCGGAGGATGCGATCAGATTATCGCGAAAACCAATCCGGTTCGTTTCGTAGAAACACATGTTTTCACGCCCCTTCCTCCGTCCGAAATAACCGCTCCATTTTGGTGCTTCCTGGCGCCCTTGCGGAGCAGACTCCCTGTCAAAGAACTGCGGCGATCACATCTCTTCTCGCATACCGCGTCCAGCAAAAATATCGATTAACGATTGATAGAAAAACACACCGCAACCGCCTTGTAACTGCTGGCGTCATCGGCCTTCTGACAAAGGCTTGCCGATTTCCCAATGGTGTCCGAACGGATCGACGATTCGTCCTAAACGCCAACCATACTGGTTGCTGACGGGCCAAACCACGGTGGCGCCAGCGGCGACGGCCCGGTCGAATGCGGCATCCGGATCTTCCACAGTCATGACCATCCGCACCGTGCCGCCGCCGAGAGATTCGGGGCTGAAGTTTTTGTGCTCGGGAGATTCGTCGGCGACCCAGAATTCGGCTGCCCCCATGGACAGCCGGGCGACCACCGCTCCACTCTCGCTGTCGATGCGGAACAACTCGCCGGCTCCGAACGCGGCCTTGTAGAACTCAATGGCCCTCGCGGCTTTACGGACCGAGAGCATGGGGGCTATGCCGGTCTTCTGATCCCTGGCGCTCTCGCCCACAGAAATCTCCTCTCTCGCTTGATGCAATTTGGACGTGTGACGAACCGGGCAAATAGTTCCGGGGGCATCATCGCAA